>CAYOVQ010000082.1:0-5201 GCA_964407485.1 uncultured Ruminococcus sp. | reverse complement strand
TTGCAGGCTTTATAGTAGCGCTGCTGGGCGGCAGCAATGTGCAAATTGCAGGTCCTACTGCGGCATTTGCTACCGTTGTTGCAGGTATTGTAGCAACCAAGGGTATGTCTGGGCTGATTATCGCTTCACTTATGGCTGGCATAATACTTATTTTGATGGGTGTATTAAGACTCGGCTCACTTATTAAATATGTGCCAAAGACCATTACGGTAGGCTTTACCGCAGGTATTGCCGTTACCATATTTTTAGGTCAGATAAAAGACTTTTTAGGTATTACATATACCGACGGCGCAAAACCCATTGAGGCTATCGAAAAAATAGAGGCAAACATACATAATATATCTACTTTTAACTGGCAATCCTTACTTGTAGGCGCGGTTTGCCTTGCAATACTTATCATTTACCCAAAACTTGAAAAACGCATTCCCCCCTCTTTAATAGCGGTAGTTGTTGGCGCGCTATTGGTTAAATTTATCCCCGCATTAGATAGCGGTGTTTACACCATAGGCGAACTTTACACCATTCCGTCAGGTTTTCCAAAATTTACATTAGGTAAGGTTAGCGTTGACCTTGACACAGTTGTATCGCTTATACCAAACGCATTTACTATCGCAATACTTGCGGCTATTGAATCACTACTTTCTTGCGTAGTGGCAGACAGTATGACAAACTCAAAGCACAACCCAAACGCCGAACTTGTAGCACAAGGTCTTGGTAATATGGCATCTGTGGCTTTTGGCGGTATCCCCGCAACAGGCGCGATAGCCCGCACCGCCGCAAACATCAAAAACGGTGGTAGAACATCTGTAGCAGGTATGGTACATTCTGTTGTTTTGCTTCTTGTAGTGTTATTTTTAATGCCGCTAGCCAAACTTATACCAATGCCTACCATCGCCGCAATACTGTTTATAGTTGCATACAATATGAGTGAGTGGCGCAGTTTTTTAAAGATTGTAAAGCAAAAAAAATTCACCGATATTTTAGTAATGGTGCTCACCTTTGCGCTTACTGTTATATTTGATTTGGTTGTTGCTATTATCGTAGGACTTGCCCTTCACTTTGCTATAGTTCTTTTAAAGAAAATCGGAAAGAAGGCATAACTTGAAAAACATAAAAAGATATGCGCTCTGGCTTTTGCTTGGCATAATGTCGGGTGTGGTATGCGGCATTTGCGGTGTCATCTTTTCAAAATCGGTAGGTTTTGTAACAAATATCCGCGCATCACACGGTTGGTTGCTATACCTGTTGCCAATCGGCGGCTTATTATCGGTGGGTATTTATAAACTGTGCCGTGTAAAAAATATCGGCACTACAAACGTTTTTGACTGCGTACGCACCGAGCAAAGTCTGCCTTACTATTTAGCGCCTGCCGTTTTTTGCGGTACTTGTATATCGCATCTGTTTGGCGCGTCAGCAGGTCGCGAGGGCGCCGCGCTTCAAATAGGCGGCGGTGTGGCAAATATGTTCGCAAAACTTTTACACCTTGATGAAGATTCGCGTCACATAACCGTTATGTGCGGTATGGCGGCTCTTTTCTCTGCCGTGTTTGGCACTCCGCTTGCGGCTTGGATATTTGTGCTTGAAGTTATAATGACCAAACTTTGTCTGTCGGCGGCGGCGCCTGTCTTGTTCTCAAGCGTTACAGCATACATTATTTCTACTGCTCTGGGCATTCATCCCGAAAGATTTAACGTTGGCGACCTGCCGCAATTTTCTTTGTCACTTGTGTGGAAATCGGCAATAATTGTAGCGGCGGGTATTATAATTTCATTTGTATTTTGCAAAGGTTTAAGCCTCTCTAAAGCATTTGCAAAAAAAATAATTAAAAACGAATTTTTACGTATAAGTTTAGGTGGTGTAATAATTGTTTCACTCACCCTGCTTGTTGGAAATTACGAGTATAACGGCGGAGGTATTGATATTATAGAACGCGTATTTAACGACGGTTTTGTGCGATATGAAGCATTTGCTTTAAAATTGCTTTTTACCGTAATATGCGTGTCAGCAGGATACAAAGGCGGAGAGATTATCCCTACCCTTTTTATCGGTGCAACATTAGGTGGCGCGTTAGCCGTTATATTAGGTCTACCTATCGGTACGGGTGCGGCAATAGGTATGTCTGTGCTCTTTGCTGCTGCTACTAAATGCCCCCTTGCTACAATACTGCTGTGCGGCGAAATGTTTGGTATCTCTTGCATACCGCTTATAACACCTGTAGTAATTATAAGTTTTGTTTTGTCACACAAATGCACGGGTTTATACAGTAATTCTAAAGATATATTCAACTTAATCAAACAACACAAACAAAAGGCTTGAAGTTAATCTCAAGCCTTTTGTTATACCTGTGATGGATTATTGCCCGTTTCACGCTTATAGGATACCGAAAAATACCCTTGACTGCTAAAGCCTAAAGCATCAGACACCTCGTTTACCGCCATACCTCCTTTTAACATCAGGGTGGCGGTCTTTATTTTAAGTGTTAAAAAATACTTGTGTACACTCATACCTGCATACTTATCAAAAAGCCGTTTAAGACTTGATACGCTTACGTTAAGTTGACATGCTAACTCATTTACCGAAAGTTGCTCTGCAACATTTTGATTCATTATAATAAGCGCCTGCCTAAAAAGTTCGGTTTCGTGGGTCTTGTTTTTTGCAAGCGCGTTGGCACCGCTTGCAAGAGATAGTATAATGCGGCTTATATAAAGCGATACCGTATGCAAAAATATATTATCTTGTGAATAAATCGAACAAAAATTCCAAAAAGAGTTATCTGCCTTGGTTTCAGGATGTTTCTCTTGTTCAATATTCAAAAACTCTAAAAAAGACCTAACAATAGAACGTTTGTATTTATCAAGATGATATGCCTGCCTTTCCATTCTTTTGCAAAGCGCGCCCGACATTGCAAAAGAAAAAATCAACAATGTTGCACCATCTTCACCCACTACATTAAATTTATGCAGTTCAAGTGGCTTGTGAAAAATTATATCGCCGCTTTTAAAGTTGTGTACATTTTCATCTGCCGAGATTATAACCTCACCATCCACAACATACACAACCTCCCAGAAGTCGTGCATCTCGCCTGCAAACTGATGCCCTTTATCAAAATGTCGCTTAAAAAGGCTATATATTCTTTCTATTTTTACCTGTTCTTTTACTTCAAACGATTCCCACATCTTTATACCACCACATTTTTTGAACTAAAATCATATATTTTCACCCGAATTTATATTGATTTATGTTTTTGGACCGTATATACTGACACTATAAGATAAAATTTTATGAAAGTCAAGGAGAAATTTTATGAAAAAATTAAAAGTCATACTTATAGGTGCAGGTAACCGTGGTGGTACATACACCGATGTTATGGCTGCTATGCCGGAGCAGTTTGAGGTTGTTGCTGTTGCCGAACCAAGAAACAGCCGTCGCGAATACATACAACAAAAACACAATATCCTCGATAATATGTGCTTTACCGATTACAAGCCGCTTTTGGCTCTTGGCAAAATTGCTGACATTGCGCTTATCGCAACAATGGACCGTGACCACTTTGAACCTGCCATGACAGCAATTAATCTTGGTTATGATCTATTGCTTGAAAAGCCCATTACACCCACCCCCGAAGAATGTATTGCCCTTACTGAAAATGCCGAAAAACACGGTGTTAAGGTTGTAATTTGCACTGTGTTACGTTATACTCCTCTCTTTATTAAACTTAAAGAGATTATAGATTCAGGTCGCATTGGCAAGGTTATGTCCATTAATCATGAAGAATGTGTAGAATTTGTTCACCAGTCACATAGTTTTGTACGCGGCAATTGGGGCAACAGTGAGCGTAGTTCCGTTATGCTTTTACAAAAATCTTGCCACGATATTGATATTTTACAATGGTTACTTGGTAAAAAGTGCAAAAAAGTTCAGTCTTTCGGCGCGCTTAGTTACTTCACAACAGAAAATGCGCCCGAAGGTGCGCCTGAACGCTGTATAGAAGGTTGCCCCGTCGCTGACACTTGCATATATAACTCTGTAAAACTCTATCTTGAAAATGATAGCAATTGGTTCCGCAGCGCTGCTACAAAACTTGTTAAATCAAGTGACGAAGATGTAAAAAAAGCGCTTTTGGAATCTAACTATGGTAGATGCGTTTTTCATTGTGATAACGATGTTGTTGACCATCAGACAGTTAATATGCTCTTTGAGGATGATATCACCGTAACCTTCACAATGAATGCATTTAATACAGGCGGTAGATACATTAACATTTATGGCACCAAAGGTGAAATTCGTGCTGCTCTTAAAGGAGATACACCTATAAAGGTATTTGACATTGTTTCTAAAAAAATCGAAGAGATACCAAGTTCAGGCACTGACGGTATTGTTGGCGGTCACGGTGGCGGTGACGCAGGGATTATTACCACACTTTATAAATATATGACAAACGATTACACAGGCAATTCTGTCCCCACCATACAGGAATCGTGCTATAATCACCTTGTTACATTTGCAGTTGAACACGCGCGCCTTACCGGTACTGTTGTTGACGTAGAAGAATACATAAACGGCTTGAAATAATATAAGAAATATATTACAATGCAGTTATCAATTACCTTACGATTCAATATCGTAAGGCAATTTAATTCATGTTGCATTGCAACAATTCATGGGCGCTGCCCAATTCATGACAACAAAGTTGTCAATTCATAAGGTGGTTTGAGTCCGTGAAAGAAAATATACTTATTGATTTATCAAAACAATTTGCTGTTGATATTGTGAATTTGTGTACTGATATCAAAGAAAGCAAAAAGGGTAATATCCTTTTAAATCAGTTATTAAGAAGCGGCACAAGTATTGGTGCAAATATTCACGAAGCTAATTATGCTGTTAGTAGAGCAGATTTTATTAATAAATTTCAAATTGCTTTAAAAGAATGTTACGAGAGCGATTATTGGTTAGGCATTTTTAAAGAGACCAATATCATATCGAAAGATACATACGAAGAAATGTATAATAAATGCAGTAAAATCAGGATGCTTTTGATAAAATCTTTAAACACTGCAAAAGGAAATAAAATTTAATGACTTGCTTTGCAGCATGAATTGAAACCTACGGTTTCATGAATTACACAAAGTGTATGAATTGCGGTTTACACCGCATTAAAGGAGTACTATTATGATTAAAGTTGGAATTGCAGACTACGGTCT
>CAYOVQ010000081.1:0-5213 GCA_964407485.1 uncultured Ruminococcus sp. | reverse complement strand
TCCTCAAAATGTTTCACGAAAGGTTGGTCACGGCAAAACCGCTATTCAGTGGCCCATTACACCCGAGGCTTTGCGTTGGGGACCAAGATTTTATTATGAAAGATATAAACTGCCTTTTTATATTACCGAAAACGGTATGTCGGCACACGATGTTGTATCTCTTGATGGAAGGGTTCACGACCCTAACCGTATCGACTTTTTACATCGTCACCTTATCGAACTTGAAAAGGCTACCGATGATGGTGTAGACCTCTGCGGATATTTTCAGTGGTCTTTTATGGACAACTTTGAGTGGGCAAAGGGTTATACTGACCGATTCGGTATTGTGTATGTGGATTATGAAACACAGGAGCGCATACCAAAAGATTCGGCTTACTGGTACAAGAATTGGATAGAGGAACACACAAAGTAATTTAAAATTTTAGGGGACTTATAAATGGCATTAGAAAAAAGAGAAAATATAAGAAATGTCGCAATCATCGCTCACGTTGACCACGGCAAGACAACGCTTGTTGACCAACTGCTTCGTCAGAGCGGAACTTTCCGCGATAACGAGTCGGTTGATGAGCGCGTAATGGACTCGAATGACCTCGAGCGTGAGCGTGGCATAACCATTCTTTCTAAAAATACAAGTGTTATGTATAACGGTGTTAAAATTAATATTATTGACACACCTGGGCACGCTGATTTTGGCGGCGAGGTTGAGCGTATTTTGCAGATGGTTGACGGTGTTTTGCTGCTTGTTGACGCATTTGAGGGCTGTATGCCACAGACACGCTTTGTGCTAAAAAAGGCTTTGGCGCTTGGTAAAAAGGCTGTTGTTGTTATAAATAAAATCGATAGACCAATGGCGCGACCTATTGAGGTTGTGGATGAGGTACTTGATTTGTTTATCGAACTCGGCGCCGATGAAGACCAGATAGAATTTCCCGTTGTGTTTGCATCAGGTCGTGACGGTTACGCTACATATGCTCCCGATATTGCAGGCACCGATATGAAACCTCTGTTTGAAGAGATTGTAAAAGAAATAGATGCGCCCGTGGGCGACGCCGACGGTCCTTTACAGATACTGTTTACCAATATTGAATATGATGATTACATCGGTCGTATCGGTGTAGGCCGTGTACTTCGCGGCACTGTAAAAGTAGGACAGAATGTTGCTCTATGCCACAAAGATGGCACCAATTCAAAAGTAAAAATTGCAAAACTGTTTATGTATCAGGGTCTCAAACGCACCGAGGTAGAGACCGCCACAGTAGGCGATATTATTCAGGTAGCAGGTATCAGCGAACTTGAAATAGGCGAGAGCGCTTGCGATACCGAATTCATCGAACCGTTGCCTTTTGTAAAGATTGACGAGCCAACACTTGCTATGAACTTTATGGTAAACAACTCACCCTTTGCAGGCAAAGACGGTAAATATGTTACCTCGCGTAACCTTCGTGAGCGTCTTTTTAAAGAGGTGCTTACCAACGTAAGCCTTCGTGTAGAAGAAACCGACAGCGCAGATACCTTTAAGGTTTCGGGCAGAGGCGAGTTGCATCTGTCTATCCTTATCGAAACAATGCGCCGTCAGGGTTATGAATTTCAGGTCTCGCCGCCAAATGTTATCTATAAGCACGACGAAAACGGCAAATTGCTTGAACCTATCGAACTGCTTATGATAGAGGTGCCCGAGCAATACGTAGGCGCTGTTATGGAACGTTTGGGCACACGTCATGCAGAACTGCAGAATATGGGTACGCGTGAGGGCGGTATGTCGCACCTTGAATTTTTAATTCCTGCTCGCGGACTACTTGGCTACCGTTCACAGTTTATGACCGATACCAATGGTAACGGTATTATGAATCATATATTTAACGGTTACGAAGAATACAAGGGTGATATAGACCAGCGTAACACAGGTTCAATAATTGTTCACGAAACGGGTGAGAGCACAGGCTACGGTCTCTTTAACACCCAAAGTCGCGGTCGTTTATTTATAGGCGCAGGCGTACCCGTATATGAGGGTATGGTAATTGGTGAAAGTCCTAAAAGCGAGGACATTGTCTGCAACGTATGCAAGGCAAAGCATCTTACAAATACTCGCGCTTCGGGCTCTGATGACGCGCTTAAACTTGTGCCGCCGTCTATAATGAGTCTTGAACAGTCGCTTGATTTTATCAAGGATGACGAACTTGTCGAAATCACACCCAACAATATCCGTATCCGTAAAAGAATACTCAATAAAGAATTACGTATGAAACACGAGGCGAAAAACCGCTGATGCACTACGTAATACTTGATATGGAGTGGGATAGCGCTTATCACAAACTGCATAAGCGGTTTGTTAATCAGATATTGCAGATAGGCGCTGTAAAGTTGGATGAAAAATTTAATATAATTGATATTTTTGACGTTACAATAAAATCGTCTATTTGCAAAAGGGTATCAAAGCGTTTTACCGAACTTACGGGAATAACCAAAGAAATGATGCTTGAAGGCATTTCACTTTCTGATGCAGTTGATCGTTATAATGAGTGGTTAGGGGACGATACCGTCACGATTACGTGGAGTAATTCCGACCTTTACACCATAGCAGAAAACGAAAAATATCTGTTAAAGAATAAAAAATTTAAGATTGATAAGTATCTTGACTTGCAGGTATTTATTCAGGGGGAACTTCGTCTTTTAGGTCATGAGTGTAAATCGCAGATATCTCTTTCGCACGCGGCAGAGTTGTTAGGTGTTACTACTGATAGTTATGACCTACACACCGCTAAAGACGATAGCCTTTTATCTGCGGCGCTTTTAAAAAAACGTTATAATGAAGCGGCATTTGAAATGCTTATAAAAGATACTACCGACCCCGAGTTTTATAAACGACTTTATTTTAAGCCGTATTATATAAGCCGCATAAACGATGTTTTAATTGACAAAGACACACACGTTTTTTATTGCGAAAAATGCGAAAACAAAATGAGACGCCTTAGCAAATGGCGTTATCACAACAACTGGTTTAACGCAAATTTTGTTTGCGAGGATTGCGGTAAAAAATATGTTTGCCGCGTAAGTTATAAAAAGACTTATGACAATCTAATTGTAAAACGTCGCATTTTAGAGCCAAAGATAAAAACTGTTGCGGAGGGTGAAGATAATGTTGTGCAGAATTTGCCCACGACAGTGTAACGCGTTTCGTACCGAAAATTCAAACACGGGCGGTGTGTGTGGTATGCCAAATTTACCCACGGTAGCCCGCGCGGCTCTGCATTTTTGGGAAGAACCGTGCATCAGCGGCAAAAACGGTTCGGGAACTGTCTTTTTCAGCGGTTGCTCACTGCATTGTGTTTTTTGTCAGAACGAGGATATAAGTTCAAAAAACAAGGGTAAAACCGTATCCGTTAATCAACTGGCTGACATCTTTAAAAGACTTGAAGAAAAAGGCGCGCACAACATAAATCTTGTAACACCTACGCATTTTGCGCATAGCATCATAGCAGCGCTTGATATCTATAAACCAAATATACCAATAGTTTATAATTCAAGCGGATACGAAAACGTCGATACGCTCAAAAAATTGCAGGGCTATATCGACGTATATCTGATGGATTTTAAATATATCGACTGTAATAAGGCTCAACTTTATTCCAATGCGCTCAATTATGTTGAAGTGTGCAAATCCGCGTTGCTTGAAGCCTATCGCCAACAAAACGGGTGTATATTTACAAACGGCATAATACAAAAAGGACTTATTGTAAGGCATCTGTTAATGCCGCAGGCAACACGTGATGCGATTGCTGTTTTTGAATGGGTGCGTCAAAATACACCAAATGCATATTTTAGCATTATGAGTCAATATGTACCGTTAGGTAAAGCGGTCGATACGCCAATAATTAACCGACCCGTCACCGCAAGAGAATATAACAAGGTTGTTGATTACATATCTGACAGTGATTTTAATAACTGTTATGTTCAAGAGCGTGAAAGCGCAGACAAAAAATTTATACCCGATTTTGATTTTACTGGTATAATACCCGATTTTTAAAGTCGGGTATTATTTTTTTTGAAATTTATTGTATTTTAATATTGACGATAATATGTATTATGTGTTAAAATATATTGAATAATTAGGCGGATTTTGTGCCAATGAAAATTACAGTTATTCAAGTAGGAGGAAATATGGAAAAGATCAAAGGGTTCTTTAATAAAATAGGGGAGTTATGCAAAAAAGTCTGGAACTTTATAAAAGCCAGAAAAGTTTTGTTTATAATTATAGCCTCTGTTTTGGTTGTCGCTATTGTTGGCACAAGCGTGTTTTTTGTGCTTCGCAAGGGTGCTGGCGGCGACGCCGATTTTGACAGACCGCAGGGTAACACACAATATACCGTAAATATTAAAACTGCGGGCAATATGGCTTTGTCGGATATCGATGTATACATATACACTGATGACAGTTTAAACGATATGCTCGACTACACAAAAACAAACGATAAGGGTACTGCAACTTTCAATCTTGATGAAAGCGCAGATTATGCGATTGTTTTATCTTCTGTACCAAAAGGTTATGCAGTTGAAGACAGTTACAAGTTTGACGGTGTTTCTAAAGATATTGTTCTTACGTCATCACTTCGTACCGATGCAGAACTTTCTACCGTGACGTTAGGTATTGGCGATGTTATGTGTGACTTTACCGTTACAACGCCTGATGGCACAGAGATTAAACTTTCAGAGGTTTTAAAGAGCAAAAAGTTAGTTGTTCTTAACTTCTGGTATACCACTTGCAGTTGGTGTCTCGAAGAGTTTCCTATTATGGACGAAGTTTACAAGGATTATAAAGACGATGTCGAGATCATCGCCCTTAATCCTATGGAAGACAACACAGCCGTCGATGGTTTCCAGAAACAGTACGGTTACTCATTCTCAATGGCGGCTTGTCCGTCATCATGGGCAAACACCTTTGGTGTTTCGGGCTATCCCACCTCTGTATTTATTGACCAGTACGGTGTTATCTGCGTGTTAGAGTCAGGCGCAATTACAAGTAAAAGACCTTGGATTTGCGCATTTGACCACTTTACAGCCGACCCTTATGAACAAAAGGTATGCGAAAACGGTATTTCTGATTTGGTTACTCAGATCAAACCCACATACGAGATGCCTTCGTCTGATGAAATTGCTTCTACAATTAATTCAGGCAGCATTAACGTTACATACCGCGCCGAAACCGAAGATGAAAA
>CAYOVQ010000080.1:0-5222 GCA_964407485.1 uncultured Ruminococcus sp. | reverse complement strand
AAATATTTTATTATTGATTTTCGGCAAAATATTTTATTATTGATTTTCGGCAGACTCTTCACTTTGACTGCTTTCGGTTTGTTCTGCCTCTTGCGCCTTTTTAGCCTCTTCGGCTTTCTTTTCTTCTACCTCGGGTGTATCAAGCGCCGTACCTTCGTGATTTTTACAAATAGTCGGTACGTTGTTTTTGGTATACCAACCTACCGATTTTGACGGGCAGCCGTCGGTTGCAAGAAGACCCGTTTCGGTGCAGTAATATCTGTCAACGGCATAACTGCTTTCGGTAAATTCTTTTGCCTCAAGACCTGAATGAATTTTAGACATTACCGCGCCCCACATTTTTTGAGCAATCGCGCTGTCAGAAATGGTCTGTTGGGTGTCATATCCGCACCAGCATGATGCCACGTAGTAAGGTGAGCCGCCTACAAACCACAGGTCATTTGAATTGTTAGAAGTACCCGTTTTAGCGTAAATCTTCATATCCTTAATATAGCCTGCGGCGCCCTTACCTGTACCGTTAGAGCCGTAAACAACATTTTGCAACAACTTATTCATAACGGTAGCGGTATCTTCACTGATTGCAACCACAGGTTCAACCTCCTCATTTGAAAGCACCACCTCGTTACGTTGGTCGTAAACCGCGTAATAAAGCGTAGGTTTGTAGTACTGACCGCCATTACCAAAAATAGCATATGCTGCGGCAGATTCTATTGTGGTAATACCGCCGTTTGTACCGCCCATTCCCAAAGGTGATAGATCTATATCGTTCTGGTTAAGTGTGGTAATGCCAAGTTTTTGAGTCAAGAAATCATAACTTACCTGCGGTGTAAGTTTATTTACAAGATAGACAGGTATTGTGTTTATAGAGCGTTCAAGCGCGTATTGCGTCGTCACACCGCCCCAATACGAATTATACCAGTTTTTAGGTGTCCAACCGTTGTAGTTGGTAGCAGTATCGTTAAGAATTGAAGAATAATGTATAAGACCGTTTTCAATCGCGGGCGCATAAGCCGCGATTGGCTTCATTGTAGAGCCTGGTTGGCGTAACGCGTCTGTCGCGCGGTTAAAGCCTGACATACCAAGGTTTACGGTCTTTTCGCCTATACCACCTGCAAGTCCGCGCACTCTGCCTTTGTAATCCATAACGGTAAAAGCGCCTTGCAACTGCTGACCGTCTTTACCTGTAAGACCATACGCCTCTGCATTAGAAAAAACTTCATCTACGGTAGACTGTATATCAGGATCAAGCGTTGCATAAATCTTATAACCGCCGCTGTAAAAATTTTGTGAAGCGTGTGCACTGTCCCAGCCGTATTTTTTGGCTAAATCATTTGTAACTTGAACTATAAGAGCATCAACAAAATAGTTGTTTACTTCCGATTCGTTAAGTTCTTCTTTAGATGCTACAAGGTTAAGTTCTTCTTTTAATGCGTTATCGTGTTCTTCTTGTGTTATATAACCCTGCTCAAGCATTAACGCCAGTACGGTTTCGCGTCTTTCTTTGTTGTTATCGGGATTATCGTCTGGTGCATAGTTTGCTGGCGCTTTGGTAATTGATGCAAGCGATGCACATTCAAGCAAGGTAAGTTCATTAACACTCTTACCAAAATAGTAGTTTGCCGCAACCTCAACACCGTAAATACCATGACCCATAGGAATAGTATTAAGATAGCATTCAATTATGGTATCTTTTGAATAATTACTTTCAAGATACCTCGCTCTCATAATTTCGCGCACCTTACGGCTTGCGTTACTTTCATTATCGCCCGTAAGATTTTTTACCAACTGCTGTGTTATGGTAGAACCGCCCTGACGCGATGAATAAATAGGTATAAACATATTTATAAGCGAGCCAAAGGTTCGTTTCCAGTCAACACCGTAATGGGTATAAAAACGCTTGTCCTCAACCGCTACAAGAGAATCGACCAACTGTTGCGGAATACCGTCATAGGTTGTGTTTTCTTTATCTTTCGCCGCTTTTGCATCATAAGGTACCCATATACGATTAAATTCACCATGCAAACGTTGGTACTCTACCCATTCACCGCTGGCTTCATCTTCAACGTAAATGGCTGTGGTAAAGTTGAGTTCAAGATCGTTAAGGTCATAATCAACCGTGCCATCTACCATGGTAAACGCATATACTAAAAAAGTACCTGCTACCAGACTCACGGTAATAATACCCACAAGCATTACAGTAAGAAACATTTTTAAAAATCTTTCCTTGCCGCGTTTTTTTCTGGTGCGTTTTTTACGGGCATCATCGACCGAAGCGGCAGAAAAACTGTTAAGGTCAAGTGACTCTGGTTTTTGCTCTTCGGGCATACTACTACTGAATATATCATTATTATCCATCATAAAACACCTCCGTTAAAAATGGACATAAAACCCATAGTACGTTTACATTATACACCAAAACATTCAATTTGGGTAGTTACAATTTTTTAACTAATATTAACAATATATTAAGGACATACTAAACTTAACTAAAAAAGGGTGATTTTATGTCTTCATTCATCAAAAAAGCATTGTTTCCGATATTAATATTTGTCGTTGTGTTTATGATAATACTTTATTTTATTAACGATTATCAAACAAATCAGCAAAACACAAACTACACCTTAAAATCATACAAAAACACAGTAGCGTTGTATAAAGACGATGAACTAATTAAGGTTTACAGTGATATCGTACTTAATACCCTGCCCGAAAAAGATATACAAAACTTTAACAGCGGTATCACCGTATCAACACCAACACAGGCAGAAGCGTTGCTTGAAGACTTTGACGGATGACCCTAAACATTGACAAGACCTTTAATATAATATATAATTAAATTAGAGGAGGTCAATAATATGAAAAAGGCATTTATAATTATTTTGTCAATCATTTTACTGCTTGCAATTTTAACGGTTCCTGTCCCCTCAACTCCCTACGAAGACGATGACACAAAAGTTTATACCGCTCTTACATACAGAGTGGTAAAGTGGAAAAAATTCACCGATTCATACAAGCCCTATGAAAATACAAAAATATATTATATTCCTGATAATTTCGCGTCTATAGATACCCTTTGGGAAAAAGAAATAGATAGTTGGGACGGACAATTCTACGGTGATGAAAGTTTTACCGCCATAATCACTGATATATGGGGCACCAACGGCAATTTTTTAATTAAAGACGAAAGTAAAGACGGTGATATTGGTGATACCGTACTATCTGATGATGATAATCCCATAATTTTAAAAGGCGGTGAAAAGGTCGCCTTTTCCGAATTAAAGGTCGGTGACAGAATAAAAATCACATATGACGGTATTACATATACTGTATCTCCCGAACTTCTTGGTAAAGTTTATGAAATAGAAATTTTAGAATAACGAAATACAGCATCCCGACAATTTTTCGGGATGCTATTTTATTTTTCTCTGTATTCTATGTATTCACAATTACTCTGATTACTTCTATGTTTCATACACTCATAAACATTCTTGCAAAGTTTTTCTGCCTTTTCTTTTTTACTGCCTTCGGCTTTAAAAGGACCGTCTATGTAAATTACCGCTTTCGGCCTTTTGCCAAATTTTCTTTTTTGGTATGTGGTCGTCATACAGTAAACAGGCGCGTCTAAATTTACGGGATATTTAAAAGAGGTTGCGCCAAACGGACGTATACCCGTGTAATACTCCCACACGTGCGCTTCGGGATAAATGATTACAGGATGCCCCGTATTTATGCGATACTCAATAGCCTTTTGAAACTCTCTCATTCCGCTTATTGTATCGGGTATAGGCAACGCGCCAAGGTAGGTTAATACTTTGCCTATAACAGCCAAATCCATATTAGCGGCGCTAACCACGGTATATATCCTTTTTGGAAAACACGCAAGCGCAGGGTTAAAAACATCTCCCACGGGTTGCGTGTGATTGCCGTACAGAAAAAAGCCTTGTTTTTCTTTTCGCACCTTTTTAGCACCAACAATCTTTATATGCAAAAAAAGTCTGCAATATATATTTGAAAAAAAGAGTGCCAAAGCATAAATAAATAACGACAAAAAACGGGATAAAAAATCGCATCTTACCCATTTATAACCTTCGTGCAGTTTATGCTCTTTTCCGTCGTCAAAAAAGTCATCCTGTAACGACTCATAATATAATATCTTCTTATTTTTCATTATACCAACCTGCAATATCACTGTTTTCAAATTTATAATCCAGTTTTTTGCCATAAACTCGCTCGTATGCTTCGCATTTTAACCGATAATCTCTGTCGCACATCTCTGCGCTTATTTCACGCGTGGTTTTATTTAAATCAGGATAGAGCGTATCAAGAATATGCAAACGGTATTTTACCTTATAAAATTCATCGGTGTCTTTTTCTTGTGTATCAATCATTTCGACAAAACAGGATACCACAGGTACGTTAAGTTTTGCCGCAAACAAATATGCACCGCGTTTTAACGGACGGGGTTTGCGATAATTAAACCACATCTCCTGTTCGGGATAAATCAGCACCGACCTGCCCTTTTTTAGATTTTCACCCAACACATTAATAAAATCACGGGCAAGATAGCGCGGTTCTTCCGATATGGGAATAGTATCGGCATAATTCATAAGCAACCCTATAGGTCCCGTCATAGCAAAATTTGTAACCTGACTTACCACCTTTAACTTACCATTGCCGTGTTTTTTTACAAGTTGGCGGATGATTGTGTTTTCAAGCGGACCAAAGTGATTGCTGGTAATTATTATACCCTTTGACATATCGGGTAGTTTTTCACAGCCTACAATTTCGGTATCACGGTTTATAATCGGTGTGGCGATATTGTTTACAACCTGACGCACAAAAAAGGTTTTAAACTTAAAACTCGTCTTTCTAATATCCTTCAAATATTTATCGGTTATCGCCTGTGATTGCTCATTGTCAAGCACTGGGTCATTTGTTTCAACCTTAGCATAAAAATCGCCGCTTTCGGCACTGCGTTTTATATTTTCAATAACTGCTGCCCTGTTATCACCAATAATCATAGCCTGATTTTCACTCCGCTGTCGTACATCTTTTTAAATGTTATATCAGAACTTGCAATTTCAAGTCCGCGTGACACAAGCAAATCAAGACATTTTGAGTCGGAATTTTTTTCTTCCTCCGAATAATTTGCCTTAAACTCCTTTATCTCATCAAGATAACCGCTGTCAGCGGCATACTCCCAAAAATATTCACCGTACTGA
>CAYOVQ010000079.1:0-5275 GCA_964407485.1 uncultured Ruminococcus sp. | reverse complement strand
AACCCTGCCGCGACAAGCGTAAAAATGCAGGAAGGGCACCCCGTGAAATGCACGAAGCAGTATGCGCAGCATGCGGCGGCACAGCGCGTGTTCCGTTTGTTCCGCGTGACGACCGTCCCGTTTATTGCAGCGAATGCTTTGCAAAAATGAAGGAAGAAGAGGCACCTGCTGACGCAGAGTAATCTTATCAATTAAGCCGCACTTAACAAAGTGTGGCTTTTTTCTTTGTTTTAATGTATAATACAAATTGCAACAACTAATAATTAACATTTTCTTAATACAAATTTTGAAAAGTTGTTTTATTATATAATCAGAAAAGTTTGTTTTCAAAAAATTTACCTTTTGGAGTGGATTTTATGGATAATAAAAAAATACTTATTGTTGATGATGATGAAAATATATGCGAACTGTTGCGCCTTTATCTTGAAAAAGACGGTTTTAATACCGTTGTGGCAAATGACGGTGAGCAGGCGCTCTCTTGCGTTGGGCTTCATAATCCCGACCTTATTTTGCTTGATATAATGTTACCCGTGCTTGACGGTTGGCAGGTGTGCCGCGAGGTCAGAAAAAATTCTAACGTGCCTATAATTATGCTTACCGCAAAGGGCGAAACCTTTGACAAGGTTTTGGGGTTAGAACTTGGTGCTGACGACTATGTTACCAAACCTTTTGATTCAAAAGAGGTTGTTGCGCGTATAAAAGCAGTGCTTCGACGTACCGCTGATAACGAAAAAACCGACGGTGTAAAAGAGGTGCGCTATGATAAACTACGCATAAATATCACAAACTATGAGTTGATTGTTAACGATGTGCAGATAGATACTCCGCCTAAAGAATTAGAACTTATATATCATTTGGCAAGCAATCCAAACCGCGTTTACACACGCGACCAGTTGCTTGATGAGGTATGGGGTTTTGACTATTACGGCGATTCGCGTACCGTTGATGTTCACGTAAAAAGACTTCGTGAAAAACTTGAAGGCATTTCAGATAAATGGTCGCTTAAAACCGTCTGGGGCGTAGGATATAAGTTTGAGGTAAAATAAAATATGCGTCAAAAACTATTTAAAAAACAGTTTGGCGCTATTGCGTTGATAGTTTTTTTAAGTCTTTCTTCGATACTGATAATTCTTACTTTTATGTATAATCATTATCTTGCAGAAGAAAAATATAAAACGCTTCAGAAATCGTGTGAATCGGTAGAAAATTTTGTCGAGATGGGCATTGCCAAACAAGACAACGGTTATAATGAGTATGCAGTTTACTATATAATGCATAATCTTGCCAATGTTTCAGAGTTTGATATTTTTGTTACTGACGAAAGTGGAGTTGTAAAAATCTGCGGTTGTGAAGAGTGGAATGTCGGCGGCACCTGTGACCATACGGGTATGCAATTTGACATATCGGTTATAGATCAGATTATTATGGGTCAGCGAAATACCCTTTCTACGCTTGATATTTATAACAGTCCCCATTATACGTCCGCCAAAGATATAGTGAATGAAGGCGGCGAAAAAGTCGGCTATGTTATTGCTACCGATTCTATAGATGAAGCAAAAAATCTTATGAAGCGCATAGCGCATATATACGTGATTTCTGCGATTGTGCCGTTACTTTTAATGTTTGTAGCAATATCGGTAATGACATACCGCCTGACCCGACCGTTGCGTCTTATGTCGGATGCTGCAAAGGCTATGGCAAAGGGCGATTTCTCGCGTCGCATACCTGTAACGCGGGATGATGAAATAGGTGAACTTGCGGTATCGTTTAACCAGATGACCAACTCACTCGCGCGTCTTGAAGAGGTGCGTAAGAGTTTTATTGCAAATGTATCGCACGAACTTAAAACACCAATGACCACCATAGGCGGTTTTATAGACGGAATTATAGACGGTACAATAGACGCTGAAAAACAACCCTATTATCTTAATATTGTACACGATGAAATAAAGCGTTTGTCACGAATGGTTGAGTCTATGCTTAACATATCAAGACTTGAATCTAACGAAGTTGAACTAAAAAAGGAATACTTTGATTTTAAAGAACAGGTACTGGGTATTGTTATAAGTCAGGAACGGCGAATAGAGCAAAAACAAATTGACATAGTTGGGCTTGATACACTGCCCGATGTTACTGTTAATGCAGATAAGGATTTAATGCACAGGGTTGTGTATAATCTTGTAGACAACGCTATAAAGTTTACAAACGAGGGCGGAAGGATTGTGTTTGGTGTTAAATACGATTCAAAAAATTTGACCTTCAGAATAGAAAACACAGGCAAGGGTATTCCTCAAAGTGAATTACCCTACGTATTTGAAAGATTTTACAAGGTGGACAAGTCACGCTCGGCAAATAAAGAGAGCACGGGTTTAGGTCTTTACATTGTAAAAACAATTATAAAAAATCACGGCGGTGTAATTTCGGTTTCAAGTGTAGAAAACAAATTTACCGCGTTTGAATTTAATTTGCCCATCGGCAGATAGGAGATAGAATATGGACGAATTTAATCAGAATTTTAATAACGAAGGCGCACAAGAGGCAACACAGCCTGAAACCTATGCGCACGAGACACAACCTCAAAACAATTTTGAGCAACAGTATACCGCGCAAAATCAATATGACGGAGAAATAAACATAGGTGATGATGTTCCCGTATGGAACAAGGTAGAGTACAGTCCTGTAGGAAGTATTAACGATTATAAACCTATGGGTAAAGGTCTTAAAGTTTTCTGCGTTGTTATGGCGGCTGTAATTGCTCTTACCGCGACGACTGCGGCGGGCTATTTTATGGGCAGAAACAGTAAATCTCGCGGATATATAGGCAGCAAGGTAGAGGTTGATTTGTCTGCCAAACCTACCGATACCGACCCTAATACTCCTGCGCAGGTGTACAGTATGCTTGATGAATCGGTAGTAGGTATCAGGGTTTATAATGAAGCGGGTGATGCAAGTGATGCTTCGGGTGTTATTTATTCCGAAGACGGATATATTGTAACCAACGATCATATCTATTCTGAAATAGGCGCGCCTAAATTTAAGATATTTACACACGACGGCACCGAGTATGACGCGGTTTACGTTGCAGGCGACACTGTAAGTGACCTTGCGGTTTTAAAAATAGAAAACGGCAAAAATTTTAAGGTGGCAGATTTTGGCGATTCAGAACAACTTGTAAACGGCGAATCGGTGGTGGCAATAGGCAGACCCAGCGATGCTACGGATAATTCATCAATTACAAGCGGTATTATTTCACTTACACGCCGCCGTGTTAAAACCACATCAAGTTATACTGCCAGTCTTATACAGACCGACAGCGCCATAAACCCAGGTTCGTCGGGCGGCGCGCTTGTTAATATGTACGGTCAGGTAATAGGTATTACGTCTTCAAAACTTGCGGGTGTAGAGTATGACGCTATAGGTTTTGCAATACCTACCAAAACCATGAAACGAGTGGTAGAGCAACTTATTTCAGAAGGTAAGGTAACCGACCGCGCAAAATTGGGCATAACTTATACAGAGGTTAACTCTGTAACGGCAGAGATCGAAAAATATGCCGCTGTAGGTCTTTTGGTTGTATCTGTAAGTGAAGACAGTGACGTTTACGGTAAAATTGGCGAGGGTGATATTATTACCCACGTAAACGGCGAACCTATCACTAATGATGATATTGTGCTTGACGTTATAGAGGACTGCAAGGCGGGTGATACAATTTCGCTCACGGTGTTGCTTTCTGACGGTAGTGAGGCAGATTTTGACGTAAAACTTCGCGCAAATATAAGTGAGTCAAGTTATTCATCGGCTGATCTTGAACGCGAAGATCCTACGCAGGATGAGTCTTCAAGCGGTTCAAACGGCGGAATATTTGATTTTCCGTATGGGGAATAATAGATAGACAAAAATCCCTCCACCACCTTTGGTGGTTCCCCTCCCTTTAGGCAAGGGAGGCTTAAGATGAATATGTTAAAGGGGACAGTTGCAAAGTAAAATTTGTAACTGTCTTTTTTTGTTTTTAAAAAAATTAAATTTTACCTATACTATTTATCAAGTTACAAGGGAAAATTAAAAACACAACGATTTTGTTTTGGGAGTGAAAAAATGAAAAAAGCAATCAAATTTATTTTTGCTGTGGCACTTATTGCTTGCAGTTACGTTTTTACATCAATATATATTATGAGCGGCAGTGTGGCAGAAAATTATAAGATAAACCGAGGCGAAGAATTACAGATAAACGGATTTGTACCTGTTACCGCCGTATACAAGGATATAAAAATGTCACAGGGCGTATATACGCGGCAGGTAGGTGAAAGTTTTGAAGTAGACCTTAAAATTTTTGGTGTTATACCGTTTTCTACCGTGAATGTAGAAGTTGTAGACGATATGTACGTGCAGGTGCTTGGCAATCCGTTCGGTATGAAGATTTATACCGACGGTGTTCTTGTAATAGAAAACGCCGATATAACAACCGTAAGCGGCAAGGTAAATCCTGCCGCTACGGCAGGCATTAAGGTGGGCGATTATATAAAAACGGTAAATGGGCAAACGGTTACCTGCAATGAAGATTTACTGCAATTAGTGACGCAGTCAAACGGCGAAACGATGCGTTTTGCCGTTATAAGAGACGGAAAAAACTTCACTTGTAATGTGACACCTGTAATGGAGAGCGATAGCGGTCTTTATCGTATTGGCATCTGGGTGCGTGATAGTTCGGCGGGTGTGGGTACGCTTACCTTTTACAGTCCCTCGACCGATATTGTATGCGGTCTAGGTCACGGAATCTGTGATGCAGATACCGAGACCTTATTATCTATAGAAGAGGGCGAATTGGTTGAAGCCGATATTGTTGCGGTAGAAAAGGGCAGCGCAGGTTCGCCGGGCGCTTTAAAGGGAAAACTTACCTATAACAGTATTGCCGATATATCGCTTAACTGTGAGCAGGGTGTGTACGGTGTTATGAAACAGGAAGTTAGCAGTGCTAATCTTACCGAGGTGGCATTAAAGCAGGATGTATATGACGGTGAAGCGCAAATACTGTGTACGGTAAACGGTGACACGCCAAAGCTATATAGTTGTGAAATTAAAAAGATAGGCTCGGGCAATTCTGCAACGCAAAATCTACTTGTAACGGTAACCGATAAAGAACTCATAAACGCAACAGGCGGTATTGTGCAGGGAATGTCGGGCAGTCCGATTTTGCAGGATGGTAAATTGGTAGGTGCCTTAACGCACGTGCTGGTTAACGACAGTCTTACAGGGTATGGCATTTATGCCGAGAATA
>CAYOVQ010000078.1:0-5462 GCA_964407485.1 uncultured Ruminococcus sp. | reverse complement strand
AGTGTTTATGCGGCTTTATAGCTCTTGGTGTTATTATACCTCATTCATCTATTCTACGAACTATTCCTGTTGCTTTCATATATAAGAGCCTTGTTGCGAAGATTAAGGTCCTATTTTAATGGTACATATAAAGGCTGTGGATGGGTTATTCATTTTTTAATTTTCCATTAAAATAGTGTTTTGTTTTTGATAAATGTCTTATAAGATTTGCGGCTCGGCGTTGTGCGGAAGCACGGGTGAGTCCATCTGACTGTAGTTCGGCAAATGTTTTATACCGTCCCGGCATACACGTATCTGCACCTGCAGTCAAACATGCCGTCTCGCTTGCCATAACGTCCCAATCGGTCATTATCCATCCTTTATAGCCCCACTCATAACGGCATATACCGTCAAGCAGGTCTGGGTTTGCGGATGCATAAACACCATTGATTTTATTATAAGACGACATAATTGACAGCGGCTCGGCTTCTTGCAAAACATACTCAAAGGGGCGCAGATACAACTCGCGCGCGGTACGCTCACTTAAAACACTATCACTGATAAGACGCATTTGTTCAGAGTTGTTGCAAGCAAAATGCTTAAGTACGCAATACCTTTTTGAAGGAGTGCCGTCGGCATTTTGCTGAACACCGTTTATAATACTTATTGCCAGTTGCGCAGAAAGATATGGATCTTCCGAAAAGTATTCAAAATTTCTGCCGCAAAGCATATTACGATGCAGATTTACGCCCGGTGCGCACAGGCCGTTATAACCTATTTTATCAAGGTCAAAAGCAATTTCCCGACCCATAAGGGAAATAAGTTCACGGTCCCACGTTGCCGCTTGCGCAGTAACACATGGATAGTAAACGCAGTCTCTGCCAGACAATTCTTCATCAGGCGGTAATGGCGGCGGCACAAAAGTGGTCGCTCGCACGCCGTTTGGACCGTCCTGCATAACAGAGGACGGAATACCTAATTCGGTTACCTGATGTGTATGTGTTCCTTCACCCTCAACAAGTGGCGCTTGTGAAAGTCCTAAATACTGTTGCTTTTCAAAACCATCGCCCGTAAGAAATTGAGCCAACTGCTCGTCATCAAGGCAGGCTGCTAACTCTTCGGGGGTGCATTTACCGCTTAAAACGTCTTCAAAGGTGTAATCGACTGTTTTTTCAAGTTCTTTGTACACGGTTTGATTTGTTAACTCTATAGTGACACAGTTGTCTAAATCTGCCACCAACTGCAAAATTTCTCCTTGGTTTTCGGGTGCGGTTTTAGGCTTTTTAAACTCGTTTATCGTTTCCATAGGAACAAGTCGATTAAGCACCTTTTTATGAACAAAATCATCCTTTACTAAAGCCTTACATACGGCTGTAGTGTCTCTTGAATGCTTGCCTATACGAATTATATATTCTCCTTTTTCAAGGATATAAGCAGCCTGATCTTCACTGTAAGAGGTAAAGTCAAGCAAATTAAAACTTATGGTAACCGTTTCACTCATATTGGGTTTTAACCAACCGCTTTTTTGAAAGTCGCAAAGTATCTGATAGGGTTTATCAAGAGCGCCGTCGGGCGCCGACATATAGCATTGCACAACCTCTCGGCCGTTATGTTTACCCACGTTTGTAACCTTTACTTTTAATGTAACGGTAGTTTTTTCTATCTCGCAAGAGATTGTTTTTAAGGAAAAATCAGTATAAGAAAGACCAAAACCAAAGGGAAATACTACCTCTTTTTTAAACGTATCAAAATAGCGATATCCCATATAAATGCCCTCGCTATACACAATTTTTTCGGTAGAAAAACCCCTGTTTGTAGGATATTCATCTGCTTTTTTTGCCCAAGAAAACGGCAATCTGCCACAAGGCGAAACTCTGCCAAAAAGTACGTCTGCCAAAGCAAAGCCTGCAAGATGTCCTGGGTAAAAATTGTGGATGATGGCATCAAAGCGGTATTTATCCAAAAAACATAGGTCTAATGCTCCCGAAATATTGAGCACCAATACAGTCTTTTTAAAATGCTTTGTGACTTGTTCAAACATCTTTTCTTCTTCATAAGTTACAATATACTGCCCACGCTCGTTTTTTAAATCTACACCCTCTATCGCAAAACGACCGATAAAAATTATGGCTGTGTCGCAAGCATTTGAAGCAGAGACGACCTCTTCATCTGTGAGGCGCACTTCGGGCAAAAAGAATTTATGAAGATTATAACTGTTGTGAAATTTATTTAACGACGGATCAAAGTTGGCTTTTGAAACATTTCGATATTTTTTAAGCAGAGGCTTATATACATTGCAAAGTTTTTCTAACCCATCACAATAGGATTGACATTTTACCGCCCATAAATCAGCCGCCCCGCCGCCGCCTTTAAATGTGTCGCATTGATTTCTTCCAAAAAGAGCAATATTTTCCCCTTTTTTAAGCGGCAATGTATTGTTTTCATTTTTTAATAACACACTCGCCTCTGCGGCAATTCTGCGGGAAAGAGAGAGTCCCTTCTTGTTAAATTTTAACCGTTTCATTGCGTGCGCCTCTATTCCAGATTAAGCGCTTTAAAGTAGCAAACAATCATGTGTGTCAGCATCATATGTAAATCTTCAATCTGCTCATAAGATGTTGACGGAATATTTACGTTTATATCCGAAAGTTCTTTGAGTTTACCGCCCGAAAAGCCCGAAAAGCCAATAACCTTGCCGCCGCGCGATTTGGCATATTCTGCCGCCGACACAACATTAGGAGAATTACCGCTTGCCGAAATAAGCAACACTGTATCGCCGTCGTCCATAAGGTTTTTAAGTTGTTGAGAAAAAACCTCTGCATAGCAAAAATCATTACCCAAAGCGGTAAGCACTTCAATATTTGCCGAAAGCGAAATGATTTTTGGCCTGTGTGTGTCACCCTTAACGGCATTTTTACCAAAGTCACAACAAAAATGGTTTGACGTTCCTGCGCTTCCACCGTTACCTGCAACAAAAATCTTTTTACCGCTTTTATAACTTTCGAGCATTAACTCGCAAGCCGCATTTAATTGTTCGGTATCAAGGCTATTGCACAAATTGTGAATATCCTGTATATAATCTAAAATCACTTGTTTCATTTTAATTCTCCTTTTTCAATTGCTAATGCAACGCATCCTTTAAGCGCCGCATATCTTCCGGGTTCTGAATGTAATATCTTCACGTTGCTGTTTGCTTTTTTAAAAACATATCGCTCAAGCGCCACGCTTGCTGCAGGCAGTAAAAGTTCAAATGCCTCTGCCGCGCCGCCACCGAGTACTACCGTATCAATACCCAAAAGATTAACTGCGTATGATACGGCTTTTCCTATATACGTTCCTGCCTCTTGCCATACGGCAATCGCTATCTTATCACCGTCACGAGCAAGGTTGGCTATATCTTTTGCTGAAATATCTCTACCTGTTCTTTCACGGTATATTGAGGCAATAGACGCTCCCGATGCATATGCTTCAAGACAGCCTGTGTTTGCGCAACCACACTTTCTGCCATTTTCTTCTACGATAAAATGACCAATTTCACCTGCTGATAGATTTTTGCCGCGGTAAAGTTCGCCATTTAAAAAAAGTCCTCCGCCGATACCGTTACTCACCGTAATCCATAAAAAGTTGTCGTTATCTTTGCACAAGCCAAAATGCTTTTCAGCCAAGGCTGATACATTTACGTCGTTATCGGCAAAGGTGGGCAAATTTGTTATATTGCTTACAATCTCTGTGATTGGGATATCATTTATCCCCGAAAACGGCGAATAACACCACATACCTGCTTTGTAATCACAAAGCCCAGGAACTGCCACACCGCAAGCATAGAACTTATGGTGGTTAAGCCGCCGATACCCGTCGCGAATGGCATCTGTGATCGTTTGTATGGTATAATTTTTGGGGTAATCTACCCGATAGGTGTCAAGTATCTCGCCGCGCGATGTTAAAGCACCGCAAATCAGTTTTGAGCCGCCTATATCGACACAAAAAACATTTTTCATTATAACATCACCAAAAAATATAATATCATCCTATAGTTACATAAAATATAAATATCTAACTACAAAATTTAGATTTTGGCTATTTACTTGCGTTTTGATAGATGCTATAATCTAATGGGTGATATGATGATTAAGTGCAATTTAAAACAAATCAACCGCGTTAAACATACAATACCAATAAGAATAGAAAACCATACCCACAAGTATGATGAACTTACCTATTTTATATTAGGAAACGGAACAACCAAGATAAACGGCGAAACGTACCCATATAAAACAGGCAAGTTCGCGTTTTATAAAAAGGGCACTGCGCACGATGAATTTGACCCCGAACCCTGCGATATTATCTGGTTGCATATTGCCTTTGACATAGAGGGGATAACATTAAAAGAGGGAGTTTTTGATGACCGCGACGGTAAGTTGTTAGTTCTGTTGCAAAAACTTCGCAATTTATCTCTTGAACAAACCGATTTTAGCGCGCTACTAGTAAAACTTTGTCTTGCAGAGATCATCATAACCGCAGCAGAAAAACAGCAGGAGATTGTTGCCGTGAGTGAACGGCTTAATTGGGAAAAGATACTAAATTATATTGATACCAACATAAACGAGCAGGTTGACTTTGCTTTTGTTGCCGCAAGCAACAATTACAGTTACGGCCGATTTCGCCATCTGTTTACAGAGCATTTCGGAATGTCGCCCTACGCTTATCTTGTGCGGCAGCGTATCGCTCATGCAAAGAGATTGCTTCAAAACTCCGATTCTTCCATTACGGCAATTGCTTTTGACTGCGGGTTTAATTCATCATCGCAATTCACCAATATTTTCAAAAAGCATATTGGCATTACACCAAAAGAATATAGAAAAAATCACGCAATAAAAGCGGAGTGAATTTCACTCCGCTTTTGTTCTTGTTGCTATATAAAAAGGTTGTTTTGCAAGGGTTTGCAAAACAACTAACAAAAATATTATATCAAAAAATTTTTTGCCCGTCAATCATTTTTATGCCTTTACAAAAAAATTCTGCGTTTAGCATAATTTGTGGCTTTTAATTTTATATAACTTTGCGAATTGAAAAAGGCATTAAATTGTGATATATTAAAGACACAGAAAGAAGGAGATACCGATGTACAGGTAAAATACTCTGAAATCTATGACGAGGCAAAAGGCAGCAAGTTAAAAAGTTATAAGCATAAGTTAGAAAACTCCAAAATTTAATATTAAGAATTAAAAACAAAAAACAAAAAACAAAAAACAAAAAACAGAAAATAAAATTCAAACGCCTGATGCTTACATAGAGTTAAGAGTTTTACATAAGCCTTCAAAAAACTGCATATCACAAGAGAATCTCGCTTTACGGGAACAGCAAAATTGCTAAAATCGTGGTATTAAAAGCAAGCAAAAAACGAAGGCAAACAAATTTTAGAAAAGAGAGGTACAACAAAAAGATGTTAGATATCAAGAGTGAACAAAAATAGCTCTTGACCG
>CAYOVQ010000077.1:0-5620 GCA_964407485.1 uncultured Ruminococcus sp. | reverse complement strand
TGACTTTTCTCGCAATATCATTTATAATATATAGACAATATTTGACTTTTGGAGAAAATATGTTTTATCAATACAATCATTTAGGATCGCCTGATTATCTGAAAATAGAAAGAGGTACAGATTTCAGTTTTCCGTCACATCTGCACCAATGTTTTGAAATCATTGTGATTCGTTCGGGAAAGATGACGGTAACCGTGGATCAAAAACCCTTTACTCTAAAGGAAAAAGAAGCTCTTTTGATCTTTCCAAACCAAATTCATGCATTGGATTCTACCGAGAGTGAGCATATTCTTTGCATTTTTTCACCTCGACTTGTGCAGGCGTATGCCTCCAAGGTATCTGATAAGCTTCCGCAAAATAACAAATTTCAGCCGGATGAATACCTGGTAAATGCTCTTGCAGATTTAGAAAACACTTCATCTTCTGCCGAAAAAAAGGGGGTACTATATTCGTTGTGCGGTCAATTTGATAAAACAGCCGCTTATGATAAAAAACAATTTAAAAACGAAAAATTATTATTTAAGATTTTTTTGTTTGTCGAAACAAGCTTCAGCAAGGATTGTTCTTTATCAAATCTTTCAAAGAAAACAGGATACGATTATTCCTATCTTTCACGATATTTTAAAAAAGCTACCGGCATGTCCTTCAATTCTTATGTAACACATTTTAGGATTAGTCATGCTTGCTACCTTATGGAGAATACAGAGCAATCCATTCTCCAATGTGCTTATGACAGCGGATTTATTTCACTGCGAAGTTTTAATCGTTGCTTTAAAGAATGTTTAAAAACCACACCAACACAATACCTTAAAAATTTAAAAGCGAGGTGAAGCACCTCGCTTTTGCTATGTATATTCGTTTTGTGTAAATTGAGGCGTGGCATTTCGCCCTCTAATTGAATATTGGCGTCTCCCGCAGGGATAACCAACTGTGCGCGAAGGGGCTTTCCGTTAATTTCTTCAATATCGGGGGAGGCAATTCGATAACCTTCCTTGGTAAAGGGGAACAAAATCTTTCCGCCGCCACGCTCTGCGGCAAAATTAATTGCAGCCTGAATGGCGGGGCAGTATCGTCGGTAATACCGTCGCCCTTTGCACCAAAATCAAATACTTTAATTCCAAACGATGCCATAACATAATCTCCTTTGCTTTTTTTAACTATAAAAGCATTTTCGGCAAACCGTTATTTATCAAAGTGATTGTAGCATACGCTTATAAGATTTTTAACTTAAAATTATCGATTTAGACAAAATTTTAGTATATTGAACATTTACTGCAGTAAACAAAGAATAGGGGATTGAGAAAAGCTTACAAAAATGTTATACTAATTAAAAAGCAAGGAGAAAACAAATGAATGTAAATTCCCTTTTCAAAAGCGTAATCGACCAAGACACTGCACCCGTTGTTATTTGTGATTTGGAGCATACGGTGGTTTATATGAACCCTGCATCTATTTCGCGTTATCATACCGACATTACAGGCAAAAGCCTAAAGGCTTGCCACAATGCCGATTCTAACACCAAAATAGACCGCGTAGTCGCTTGGTTTAAAGAAAGTCGCGATAATAACATAGTTTACACTTCCCGCAACGATAAGGAAAATAAAGACGTTTATATGGTCGCTCTGCGTGATGATACAGGCACACTTATCGGATATTACGAAAAGCATGAATATCGCAATATAGAAACTGAAGAATTGTATAAAATGGAGAAATAACAAACGCAAATTAAACTATGAAGGTGGTGGCGGAATGCACGATATATGGAATCCTTGGCACGGATGTAAAAAAATATCCGAGGGCTGTGAGCATTGCTATATGTTTTATCTTGACCGTGTTCGTGCAGACCGCGACGGCTCGGAAATATACAAGACCAAATCGGGCTTTAACTATCCTTTGCAAAAAGACAGAAAAGGACGGTACAAAGTCAAAAGCGGTGAGATGCTCCGCGTGTGTATGAATTCGGATTTCTTTCTGTCGGAGGCTGACGAGTGGCGTGATGATGCTTGGAAAATTATTCGTCAGCGCCCTGATGTAAAATTCTTTCTTCTTACCAAACGCCCCGAGCGAGCAAAAGAGCACTTACCAAAAGATTGGGGCAACGGTTGGGATAATGTCTTTTTCAATGTCACCTGTGAAAATCAACGTCGTGCCGATGAGCGTATCCCCATACTGCTTGACTTGCCGTTTAAACACAAAGGCATTATGTGTGCGCCGTACATAGATAAAGTCAGCATAAAAAAGTATCTGCCCATGGGACAAATAGAGCAGGTGCTCTGCGGCGGTGAGAACTATGACGGTTCGCGTCCATGTGACTTTGATTGGGTTAAGTCCCTTCGTGCAGAGTGTGAAAGGTACGACATTACCTTTAACTTTATCGAAACGGGAACGGTCTTTATCAAGGACGGAAAAACCTATCGCATTCCGTCCAAGCGAGTACAAAGTGAGATGGCTTATAAGTCGGGAATGAACTTCAAAGGCAAGCCTATAGAATGGAGACTTATGGATTGTTTCGGACTTGAAATATCAAGCGAGGATCTTTACGTTCCGCATTACCGTGAGAATTGCAAACTTTGCGCAAGCAGGCTTACCTGTAACGGCTGCTCGGATTGCGGAAAGTGTAAATAGACACGTGTATAATTAGTTTGATAGATATTAATTTGAAGAGGTGGAATATGGCTTCAAGCAAAGAGTATTTAGATTTTATATTAGAACAGTTATCTGAATTAGATGAAATAACATACAGAGCAATGATGGGCGAATACATAATTTACTATCGTGGTAAAATCGTTGGTGGAATTTATGACGATAGATTGCTTGTAAAGCCTGTTAAATCTGCGGTTTCACTTATGTCATCCGCAACCTATGAGTTGCCTTATGAGGGAGCAAAAGAAATGCTGTTGGTCGATAATGTTGATAGCAAGGAGTTTCTAACAAAAGTGTTTGATGCAATATATAACGAACTCCCTGCACCAAAGAAAAAGAGATAAATAAACGGAAATTCATCTAGGAGATTTCGATATGAAAAACATAACAAAAACAAAATTTTTCTGTCAGCGTGATGGGTTGACCATCCGAGGATATGAATACAGACCGCAGGGAAAGAAACTGCCCATTGCCATCGTAAGCCACGGTTTTATGGCAAACTTGATGACCGTCAAGCACTACGCAGAGTTTCTTGCGCAGATGGGTTACGCCGCGTTTTGCTTTGACTTTTGCGGCGGCTGCGTGATGATGGGCAAGAGTGACGGTAAGACCACCGATATGTCGGTTTTGACCGAGGTGCGCGACCTTTGTGCCGTTATCGAATACGCCAAGGGACTTGATTATACTGATTCGTCAAATATTCTTCTTATGGGCTGCAGTCAGGGCGGCTTTGTTTCGGCGCTTACGGCAGATAAACTGAAGGACGAGATTAAGAAACTTGTTCTGTTCTATCCCGCGCTCTGCATTCCCGATGATGCTAAAGCCGGTAAAATGATGTGGGCGAAGTTCGACCCCAAGAATATACCCGAAATCGTCAAGTGCGGTCCTATGAAACTCGGTCGATGCTACATAGCAGACGTTGTGGAAATGAATCCTTTTGATGAAATCAAGGGCTACGGCGGCGATGTGCTGATTGTACACGGCACATCGGATAAGATCGTCGCTATGCGCTATGCCACCGAAGCCGAGGTGGTCTATAGGGCGAGAGAATATGGCTCTGTCAAACTCCGCTTTATCGAGAGCGGTCAGCATATGTTTTCTAAAAAGCACGACAAAATCGCTATAGAGTATCTCAAGGATTTCGTCAGTAATGCCGATAGGTAAATTTTAATTTGCAGAGGTTCTATAATGGCTAAAGAAAAAAGATTTGAAAAAGTTTACAGTCAAGGGGCAGGCTCTCTTGAAATTTGGGTTGACAAAGAAACCGGAGTCAATTATTTGTATCATGCAAGCGGCTATGTCGGGGGCTAACGGTTTTGTTGGACAAAGATGCAAAACCGATGGTTACACCTATTGAAGAATAACAAATTATAGTTTGCTGATTTTTTAAATGAGGTGAGAACACAATAAAAAAACATATTGCGAAAAACTGATGTGGAAATTAGAAAGTCCGTTTTATAATACATAGTGGCATTTATAATGCTATTATAAAATGGAGAGTAGGTAATAAAATGATTAAGATGGTTAAAAGCGCAATATTCGGTCTTGCGGTTGCTGATGCTTTGGGTGTGCCTGTTGAGTTTGAGCCGCGTGAAAAACTGCAGAAAAATCCTGTTGATAAAATGCTCGGATTTGGCTCTCACACAGTGCCGAAAGGTACGTGGTCTGATGATACATCAATGGCTTTGTGCACGCTTAACAGTATTACGCGAAAAGGAAAAATTGATTTAGTTGATAATATTTTAGAGTTTTCAAAATGGGCAGAAGAGGGATATATGACACCTCATGGTGAAATGTTTGATATTGGCAGAACAACCCTTACTGCCTTGCGCAATTTTGAAAAAAGCAAAAATGTTTATACATGCGGTGGTAAGTCTGATTATGACAATGGCAATGGTTCTTTAATGAGGATAATGCCTGTATCGTTGTATAATTATTTAAAAAACTTATCAGAAGAAGAATCTATACAAAATGTGCACGAAGTTTCGGCACTTACGCACGCGCATGAGCGCTCTTTAATTGCTTGCGGAATTTATGATTTTTTAGTAAGAGAACTTATAAAGTCGCCTGAAAAGTCATCAGTAAATAATGCGCTTAAAAAGTCAGAAAAATATTATGCTGATTATAAAGAAATTAAACATTATAAAAGGCTTTTTGATGAAGCGTTTATATATACAGATATTAACTTTATAAAAAGTAGCGGATACGTTGTTGACACTCTTGAGGCGGCAATATGGTGTTTGCTTAACACCGATAATTATAAAGATTGTGTTTTAAAATCCGTAAACCTCGGTGAAGATACCGATACTGTAGCCGCTGTTGCAGGCGGTCTGGCGGGAATTCTTTACGGATACGACAGCATACCTAATGAATGGATAAATACACTTGTTAAAAATGATATGATATCTGAATTATGTGATGAATTTGTTAAAGGAATTAAAATATAAATTATTTTATATGAGATGGAGTTATGTCATATTCATTATTAACACATCTGTATCCACATATTAAAGGTTCACAAGAAGATATACGTTGTAGATGTCTGTTAACCAATTTTGCGGTAGAATCGGTGACAAATGCTATGGGTTAACTGCCGATGAAAAGTATTTATTGGTTTGCGAATATGGAACTGGTGGTTCCGACCCCGAAATCGTTATCTTTAAGCGTTGAAAAATAAACATCAAAAGAGGGTGGCTCGTGTGAGCCACCTTCAAATTTTATATTGTTTGCTTTGAAAGTTGCTTATATGTCTTTGCAATAATAATTGCAGAAATAATCGCCGTTAAAATATCGGATACCGGCATAGAGTAAAGAACACCGTCAAGGCCAAAGAATATCGGTAGAAGAAGGGCAAAACCAACGCCAAACACGATCTCACGAACCATTGAGAGCATTGTTGATTCCACCGCTTTACCCATAGCTTGCAAGAAGATAAAGGTTGCTTTGTTCACACAAGCTAAGATCATCATACACAGAT
>CAYOVQ010000076.1:0-5670 GCA_964407485.1 uncultured Ruminococcus sp. | reverse complement strand
GATTCGGTAGGTTCGGTCGAAGTGTCGTCAGATGAAGTTTCGGTTTCTTCCGACGATGTTGTCGTATCCTCGCTTTCAGCAGGCGGCTCACTTGATGAAGGATCCTCGCTTGAACTTTCGGCAGAGGAAACTTCGCTTACCTCCTCTTCAGAAGATGTTTCTTCTTCGGTTTCGGGTTTTGGGTGACCGCCCGTACAACTTTGTATCTCAACCCCAGAAATATAATAACCTGTAGATTTGCTGTAACACGACGGCACTGCTAAAAGACCTGTATTGTTACAGTATTCCGCTTCAATAATCTGGTCGCTAAAGGTAAATTCTTTTTCTTCAAGATCTTTATGAATTTGTGTCATAATATCACGCCATACCTTTGCAGCGGCGCCACTGTTATATACGTTTTCGGGTTGGTCAAAACCGTACCAAACACTACCTACATAATAAGGTGTACCTGCAACCATCCATAAGTCTTTAGACTCACTTGATGTACCCGTTTTAGCATACGCTTTCATTTTGCTATAACCAGCAATACCCTTACCTGTTCCCTGCGAGCCGTATACAACATTTTGCAAAAGTTTGTTCATAACAGTAGCGGTGGTCTCTTTAATAACCTGCTCGCCCGCGCTTGCTTCAAGCACAACCTCATCATTAATGTCTAAAATTTTAGTATAGGTTGTGGGTTCATAATACTTACCGCCATTACCGAAAATAGCATATGCAGCGGCAGATTCGGTTGTTGTAATACCGTACTGACAACCACCCAACGCCAAAGAGGATAGGTTTTTATCTATACTATTAAGATGATTGAATTTTAATTTCTGAGTTAAGAAATTAAAAGAATTTTCAACACCTATATTATCTTTTAATATCCAACAAGGAATGGTGTTTGCAGAACGCTCGAGCGCCTTTTCGACAGTCATATTACCTGCGTAATAGCCGTACCATTCTTTAGGTCCTTTTTTACCGTCTTCATAGTATTTTTCAAGAGGCTTATCTTCTATCATAGTCGAGTAAGAAATACTGCCGTTATCAATTGCCTGAACATAAACACCCAACGGTTTCATTGTAGAACCCGGCTGACGCGGTGAATCAATAGCACGGTTGAGACCTCGATTAACTGTTTTTTCACCCACACCGCCTACTATGCCCTTTATGTTGCCGTTATAATCAATAATAGTCATCGCCGACTGAACGTTAACACTTTTGTCTTCGGATGATTTTTGCGAAAAATAAGTCTTTTGTTTAAGGTATACCGATTCCATTATTTCCTGTATATCGGTGTCGATAGTGGCGTAAATCTTGTAGCCGCCGTTATACAGCATTGCAGAAGCGGTCTGTTCACTGCAATTGTATTTTATACTTAAATCTTCGATAACATCGCTTATGAGTGCGTCAACAAAATAGTTGTTTATGGGTATCTCAAAGTTTTTCTGTTGCGATGCGTCAATAACAACGTCTTCAACTAATGCGGCAGTATATTCCTCGTTTGTAATTTTCTCGAGTTCATACATTTTATAAAGTACGTCCTCGCGGCGCTTTTTGTTGCCTTCGGGTTTAGTAATGGGATTATATGCGCTTGGATTTTTGGTAATCGCGGCAAGTGAAGCACACTCTGATAAAGTTAACTCGTCTACATTTTTATTAAAATAGTAGTTAGCGGCAACCTGCACTCCGCAAATGCCGTTACCTAAAGATATCGTGTTAAGATATGCTTCTAATATTGTTGTTTTATCGATCATTTTTTCTATAAGAAAAGCGCGCGCGATTTCACGCAATTTTCTCATAGCGCTTTTGTCATTATCAGACGTAATGTTCTTAATTAACTGTTGAGTTATGGTAGAGCCACCCTGATTTGACGAATATATATCAACAAAAGGCAGATAGTTAACAAATGCGCCTGCGGTTCGTTTCCAGTCAATACCGGCGTGTGTATAAAAACGCTGGTCTTCAATGGATATAAAAGCATCAATAAGATTTTGCGGCACTTGTTCAATATCTACCCAAATACGATTTTCGGTACCATGTATACGCTGATACTCTACCCATTCATTTTTATCGTTCTGAACATATATAACTGATGTCATATTAAGTTCGTAATTTTTAATATTATCAACGATTTCCTTGCACCCTAAAAAATCCTGTTCACTGCTTTTGCTGAATGTAACTGCAAATACCATACCAACAGAAGAAAGAAGAATAACGGCGGTCATAAACACGCATAAATACTTAAATGCCTTTTCCATAATATTCCTCCCTGCTTGCTTTTTTAGTGATTATACCACTTTTTTTGTAATTTATCAAATATTATATGAATTTTTTACATTTATTAACAATTTAGCAAAAAAATAAGTTTATAATGTTTGAAAAATAAAAAAATCGAAAGGAAGATTGCTGTGCTAAAACTAAACAGTATAACCAAAGATTACAATACGGGCGATACCAAAGTCGAAGCATTAAAGGGTATCGATATTGAATTTAGAAGTCATGAGTTTGTATCGATTCTCGGACCTTCCGGTTGCGGTAAAACCACGTTGCTTAACATTATCGGCGGTCTTGACCGTTACACAGACGGAGACCTTATTATATCCGGTCGCTCTACCAAAGAATACACAGACGCCGATTGGGACACATATCGCAATCATTCAATAGGTTTTGTGTTTCAAAGTTATAACCTTATACCTCATCAATCGGTATTACAGAATGTTGAACTTGCGCTCACACTGTCGGGCGTTTCTAAAACCGAACGTCGCGCACGCGCAAAAAAAGCGCTCGAAGACGTAGGTCTTGGAGACCAACTTAACAAAAAACCAGGCGAGATGTCAGGCGGTCAGATGCAACGTGTTGCTATAGCCCGCGCACTTGTTAACAATCCCGATATTATATTGGCAGACGAGCCAACAGGCGCGCTCGATACCGAGACAAGTGTTCAGGTCATGGAAATACTTAAGGAAATATCGAAGGATAAGTTAATCATAATGGTAACGCATAATCCCGAACTTGCCGAAAAGTATTCATCTCGTATTATAAATATGCTTGACGGTGTAATAACGCACGATTCTATGCCGTTAAGTGAAGAAGAAACTCAAAACGAAGCAAACCTTGATGCGCAGAAAAAAGATGCTCAAGGCAAAGAAAAAAAACCATCAATGTCGTTCGGTACGTCGTTTATGCTTTCTTTGAAAAACCTATTCACAAAAAAAGGACGTACGGTACTTACTGCTTTTGCAGGTTCTATTGGTATAATAGGCATTGCACTTATACTTGCAATATCACAGGGTATGACGGCATATATTGATGCGGTACAAGAAAACACTCTGTCGGTTTATCCTTTGACCCTTGAGGCTTCTACTGTTGATATGACAACGCTTATGGAAGCGTTTATGAATATTACCGCCGACAAAACAACACACGATAAAGATGCGGTTTATGAAAAATCGGCACTTTATAATATGATTAACGCTATGAACAGTGTCGAAGAGAGCAAAAATGATTTAAAAGCGTTTAAAACCTACCTTGAAGACGAAATCACTAAAGAAGATACGCCTCTTTATACAGCGGTAAACGGCGTACAGTATTCTTATGACCTTGATATGCAGATATATACCGAAAATGTTGACGGTGACATTCTGCATTCTGACCTTGAACAGATACTAACCGACCTTATGCTACAGTATATAGGCATTGATATGTCGGCAATGTCAACATTGCAACAGTTCTCCCCTGCTTCATCTATGAGTTCAATGTCGTCAATGGGCACAGATCTTTGGCAAGAGTTACTTCCTGGTAACGACGGCGCGCCTGTTAATGAGTTGCTTTTGAATCAGTATGATATTGTATACGGCTCTTGGCCAAACAATTATGATGAAATAGTACTCGTACTTGATGAAAACAACGAATTAGACGATATTGCGCTTTACGCATTAGGTCTAATTTCGGCAGAAGAAATAGATCAACTTGCCGATGCTGCTTTAAACGGCACAAAACTTGATGAAAAGGAATCAAAAAAATGGTCTTACGAAGAAATTTGCAATACCGAATATAAAACAATATTAAACGCAGACTGTTATCGCTATGACGAAGCGACAGGACTTTATACCGATCTTCGCGATACAGATGCAGGTTTAAGATACTTGTACGATAACGCAATGTCGCTTAAAATAACTGGTATTATACGACCCAACGAGGAAGCAACCACAACAATGCTTACCGCTAGCATCGCCTACACAAGCGATTTAACCAAGCATTTAATAAGTATTGCCGATGACAGCGACGTAATAAAAGCGCAACTTGATTCACCAAATACAGATATTTTAACCGGTCTGCCGTTTGACACTACTACAGGTTCGCTAACCGATGCCGAAAAAGAAAGCGTTTTCCGTGAATATATTTCAGAACTTGACAGTACCGCTAAAGCGGCAGCATACGTTGCAATAAATTGTATCCCTGACGAAGAATTTATAAAGCAGCAAATTGATGTTACAATGGGTTCTATGACTCGTGAAGAAATGCAGGCAACATTGTCAAACGGTATGAGTGAACAGGTTAGCGTATCAAGCGAAGAAATCAATGAATATCTTGCATCAATGAGTGACGAAGAATTTAACGAAATGTTTACTCAAATGATACGTGAGCAAATTAAAACTAAATATGCAGCCCAAGTTACAGAGCAGATGGCAGGTATGAGCCCCGAGCAGTTATCTTATGCATTAGAAATGGCGATGTCTAACTATACAACCGAACAATGCGCTATATTTTATGATGAGATAATGGTGTTTTCTGAAAACTCATATGATGAAAATCTGCTTGCTATGGGCTATGTTGATTTAGAATCACCTGCTACAATAAACATTTACGCTTCAACCTTTGAAAATAAAGACGTTATCACAGCGGCTATTGAAGATTACAATCAAGGTGTTGAAGAATTAAAACAGATTAAATATACCGATTATTTAGGCATTATGATGTCATCAATTACGACAATAATCAATGCCATTACCTATGTTTTAATCGCTTTTGTGGCTATCTCATTAATTGTATCTTCAATTATGATAGGTGTAATAACACTGATTTCCGTGCAAGAACGCACAAAAGAAATTGGTATCCTGCGAGCAATCGGCGCATCAAAACGCGATGTATCGGGTATGTTTAACGCAGAAACGATGATTGTGGGTCTGGCATCAGGTCTTTTGGGTGTTGTAATAACCTATCTGCTATGTATACCAATTAATCTTATACTACACGCGGTTACAGATATTGCTAATCTTAACGCAATATTGCCCGTTGGCGCCGCGATAATTCTTGTGATAATAAGCGTTTGCTTGACATTGGTTTCAGGAATTATCCCCTCCAGAAGCGCCGCAAAGAAAGATCCGGTTACAGCGCTACGAACCGAATAAATCAAATAACCACTTGTTAAGTAATAACAGGTGGTTATTTTTTATGATTATAATTTACGACACTTTTCTTTTTAAGTTGACATTGTTACTTTAAAGTAGTAAAATATCTATATATTTACATATTAAGGAATGCTTATAATTATGACTATTGTACATCTACTTGAAGACAACGCAAAAAAGTACGCTAACGACATTGCGCTTGTCGAAATTAACCCCGACCAGCCCGAAACCCGCCGTCGCACCTGGCACGAGTTTGAATTGGTTGAGCCTACACACC
>CAYOVQ010000075.1:0-5807 GCA_964407485.1 uncultured Ruminococcus sp. | reverse complement strand
GGAATATGAAAATTTCGGACAAAACAAAAAAGTGGTTTAAGGCGGCAGGCGTTCGTACAGTAAAAACTATGGCAGAAACCGCCATAGCGCTTATTGGTACCAACACCATGGGCATTACGCAGGTTGATTGGTTGGGAGTGGCAAGCGCCTGCGCTCTGTCGGGCGTGGTGACCGTGCTTACCTGCATTAAAGGTCTGCCTGAAGCGCAGTAAAAATTTATAATCGTTAAATATCGTTATAATAAAACACTCCAAAACATCATAAAATGTTATGGGGTGTTATTATGGTATTCAAGTTTAATTTAAAAAGGTTTCTTATAAGTCTTGCTATTCCGCTTATAACAGGCGGACTATCGGCGTTTATTACAAGAGGGGATATGGACATATACCAAAACTTTAATCAGCCGCCTCTGGCACCGCCAATGTGGCTGTTTCCTGTGGCGTGGACAATTCTTTATGCACTTATGGGTGTTTCGCTCTATCTTGTGTGGAATTCAAATGCCACATACAGTCAAAAGCAGTTAGCATTTATATTTTTTGGAATTCAACTGTTTTTAAATTTTATATGGTCACCCATATTTTTTAGTATGCAACAATTTCTTTTGGCATTTATTGTGCTTGTACTAATGTGGATATTTACTTTAGGAATGATACTCACTTTTTATCGGGTGTCAAAGCCTGCGGGACTTTTACAGATACCGTATCTTTTGTGGCTTACTTTTGCAGGGTATCTTAACTTTGCAATATATTTACTAAATTAAAAAATGCGGTAGTTCAATTTGAACTACCGCATTTTTGCGTCTTATGTATTAGTTAATCTTTAATTTCAGATGTGCAGTGTGCGCAACGAGTGGCGTCAATAGCAATTTCACTCTTGCAGAAGGGACAAACCTTTGTGGAGGGAGCATCTTCTTTGGGTTCTTCTTTTTTCTTGCCGATCGACATAAGTGTATTCATGCCCTTGATTAGTAAGAAAAGAACAAAAGCAATAATAATGAAATTAATAACCGAAGAAATAAATGCCGAGACATAGCCAAGCAAAACTTCTTTTGTATAAAAGTCTGCTGTATGTGTGCGTGTAACAAAGTCGAGTATAGGCTGAATAAAGTTGTCTTTAAGCGCGGTAACTATCGCGGTAAAAGCGCTACCTATAATCATACCTACTGCCAAATCCATTACGTTGCCGCGAAGCGCAAAGGTTTTAAACTCGTTTAAAAATTTTTTCATAAAAACACCTCAAATTTGTTTTATATCTTATATTATATCATAAATATAAATATAAACAAGTATTGATTTTGCAAAAAAATGCAAAAAAAACGATACAAACAAAAAATAATAATTTTGTTTTCAAAAAAAGAGGTCAAATCACAACTGAAAATTGAGTTGCTTTATAAAAAACTGTTTATAGAGCATATAAAGATTTATTGTTTTAAAGAGGAAAAATATAGTAAAATTTTGGCGCAATCTCAAAGAAAGGAGAATTAAAAATGAATACAAAACTAAAAGTGATGATTGCTGACGATACTGCTGACTTTGGGCAGAATTGTGCCAAGATTTTGCGAAGCTACGGGATGGAGGTAGTTTTGTGCGAGAAAGATGGCGCAAGATTGGTATACGAGTCAGAAAAGCACAAAGTGAATGTGATTATTGCTGATGTATTTATGCCCAATTTAGATATATTAGGTGTTCTTAATCTGCTTAAAGAAAAGGATATTAAGGACAGACCTATAGTTATGGCAATGTCAAATTTTGATAATCAAAGGCTCGAAAAAGAAACACTCGACGCAGGTGCGTCTTATTATTTTTTAAAGCCTATTGATTTTAACACTATGGCGCAAAGAATTATAAATATATCGGGTTGGAAAAATGAAACCGCTCCGCTTGTTGTTAATAAAAGTCAGGTTGCTACAGATATACAACTTGAAATACTTATAACCGATATAATACATCAGATTGGTGTACCTGCTCACATAAAGGGATATAATTATCTGCGTGATGCAATAATGATGTCGGTCAAAAATACCGATATGATAAATTCTGTAACCAAGGTTTTATATCCAACCGTAGCAAAAAAACATCAGACAACGTCTTCACGCGTTGAACGCGCTATCCGTCACGCAATAGAGGTAGCATGGGACCGCGGCGATATGGATACACTTGATTCATATTTTGGATACACAATTCAAAACAATCGCGGCAAGCCTACAAATTCAGAATTTATTGCAATGATAAGCGATAAAATAAGACTTAATCTGAAAGCAGGTTAATACATAACTAATTAAAACCGAGACCCTTTATATACGGTCTCGGTTTTTGAATTCTCGTGGCGATATTCCTTTAAATTTAACAAAAGCGCGGTTAAAGGTTCGTATTGAGCCAAACCCCACCTCATACGCTATTTGCGTCGCGGAAAGTTTGCTGTCTGACTTCAGCAATCGGCAAGCCTCTTCAATACGCATTTCGTTTATAAAGTCGTTAAAAGATATTTTTATTTTATTTGTAAAAATATGAGAAATATAGTATTTGCTTAAATGAAGTTCAACCGAAATATTTTCAAGACTTAAAGCGCTGTTTTTAAAATTGTTAAGGCAGTGCATAACAACCCTGTGCATAGCATCATCGGGTGTGTCATCGTGGTTTTCTTTAATAGAAACATTACGCAAAATCTCGCCCAACAACGCTTGCACATAGCCTTTTATAATCGATTTACGGTAAGGTCGGCTATCGAACGCATTAATGTAAATGTTTTCAATAATCGATTTAATAGTTTCAGAGCATTTATCTGCCCTTACCACAGGCACCGTTAGGGAAGAAATATCTATCGTACTTTTATATTCGTCAAAAAAGTCTTTTGGTAAAATGATAAGCAGACTCTGTGTAGGGATAAGGTCTTTATAACTGTGTGGCTGATTAGGCAACGCTATAAACAAATCACCAGGATTCATATGCGTTTCTTTAAGATTAATAGCGGCACTGACCTTTCCGTCAAGCAGATAAACAATTTCTATATGACTGTGAAAATGCAACGACGCGGTCAAAAAGGTGGCGGTTCTGACCTCAATGGTCTTACCCTTGTTTTCATAAGATATGTTCATATTTATCATTTTATCCTAATGTAGCAATATTTGACTAAAAAGTGTAATTATTGTCTTGAATTTTATCATAAAGTCGTGTAAAATGCAAGTAAGTGATAAAAGGAAAGTTATTATATCTTTATAATGCTTTCAATTTTAAGACAAGCAGTGAGGGACTTATGGAAAAATTAAAGGTTGCAGTTATAGGATGCGGTAATATTTCGGTTATGCATCTTGATTCTATTAAAGCATTTGAAGATGTCGAACTTGTTGCCGTTTGCGACATTAAAGAGGATCGCGCAATAGCCGCATCACAAAAATACGGCGGTAAGATTTATACCGATTATAAAGAGATGTTTAAGGCAGAAACACTTGATGCTGTGCATATTTGTCTGCCGCATTATCTACACGTGCCTGTATCGATTGATGCATTTAAAAGCGGTATAAATGTTTTGTCTGAAAAGCCTATGAGTATAAAATACGAGGATGCCGAAAACGCAGTTAAAACGGCAGAGGAGTGCGGCGTTAAGTACGGGGTTATTTTTCAGTGCCGATATAATGCGCCTGCAAAACTTGTGAAACAGCGTATTCTTGACGGAAAATTAGGCCCCGTTAAATGCGGCAGAACTACACTTACGTGGTATCGACCCGATAATTATTACGATTCGTCCGATTGGAAAGGCACTTGGGATAAAGAGGGCGGCGGTGTTATCATCGACCAAGCCATACACTCAATCGACCTTGCAAACTGGATGATTAGCAGTACCCCTGTTGAGATTTCATCATCTCTACACAACCGCAACCACGAGATTATGGTGGTTGAGGACTCTGCCGAGGGTCTTATCAAGTACGAAAACGGCGCGTTGCTCTCATTTTATGCTATGAACAACTATCTTGTGGATGAGCCGATTGAAGTAAGATTGCTTTGTGAAAACGGCAAGGCGGTATTTTCTTACGACGATGCGGTAATTACATATAACGACGGCACGGTTGAAACCGCAGAGAACAAACTTGATGAGCAATTTGAATACACAGGCGGCAAGGATTATTGGGGTTTTCAGCACGCGGTGCAGATAAGACAGTTCTATAATTCGGTACAAGGCAAAGAGAAATTAGAAATTTCGGGTAAAGAAGCACTTAAAATACAGAATATTATCTGCAAAATTTACGAAAACAATGATAATCCAATACCTTTTAAATAGGTGAAAAAATGATTAAATACGCTACAATAGGCACAAGTTTTATTGCCGAGCAATTTGTTACAGGCGCTAACGCAACAGGTAGGTTGGCGCTTGGGGCGGTTTATTCACGAAGCAGTGACACAGGCGTTAATTTTGCAAAAAAGTTTGATTGCAACAAGGTGTATACCAACCTTCAGTCACTTGCAGACGACAGCGAAATTCAGGCGGTTTATATTGCTTCGCCTAACAGTTGTCACGCACAACAAACCGAGTTTTTGTTGCGGGCGGGTAAGCACGTTATCTGTGAAAAACCGATTACAACATCTGTCGCAGAATATAAAAAACTAAAATTACTTGCCGACCAAAAGGGTCTTATCTATATTGAGGCGATTATACCCATTTATAACAGCAGTCGTAACCGTATTAAGACGGCAATAGGTGAGATTGGCAATATCGCTATGGCAAAAATTGATTATTGCCAGCGCTCGTCACGGTACGACCGTTTTATGCGTGGCGAGCATGTCAATATTTTTGATATGTCACTGTATGCGGGCACACTTATGGATTTGGGCGTGTATTGCGTTTATGCCGCGTGCGACCTATTCGGTATGCCAAACAAAATCAAGGCATCGGCAAACTTTTTAAATAACGGCGCCGACGGTAGCGGCATTGCGATTTTTGAGTACGATAAATTTGCGACAAGCCTTACATACAGCAAAACAGGGCAGAGCATAGCGCCTACCGAGATAGTTGGTGACAGTGGTTCGGTTATAATGGAAACTGCAGTTTACTATCAGGATGCATATCTTGTTAAAGACGGTAAAAAATTTCCGTTGTTCGATGACGTATCAAAAGAAACCCTTATGGGCTATGAGGCGGTAGCCTTTTGTGATTTTATCAAGGGTAATCGACTTGATGAATACGACGCTAACAGTAAAATAACACTTAATGTTCATACTTGTATGGATATGATTAAACAAGAGGCAAAGATAAAATATAATTAAGTTTAAAATATGATTATGCGTGGCGGGATTATTTCCCGCCTCTTTTTTTGCTTCGCAAACAGGCATAAACAGACGATTTCTACCCGCAGTAGAGTTGAAAAACTTTTTAGTATAGTCGATATACTCATCGGTAGATTGTATTTTATTGGTATCTTTAAATATAATATAGCCGTTGTGTTTTGCACAAATAATCAATCTGCCAAAGGGAGAAATTTTAAATGAGAGATTATGTTATTTTTGTTGATTCTGCGTGCGATATTTCGTGCGATTTATTAAATGAGTGGGGCGTAAAGTATTGCAGCTTAAGTCTTGTGTTCAGCGACGACCCAAAGGAATATTCTGACCACGAAATACCCGCAAGTGATTTTTATAACCGTATGAGGAACGGCGCTCAACCCAAAACATCTGCCGCAAATATGGGTAAGTTCTGCGATGCCTTTGAGGGCATTGTTAAAGACGGTTATGACATTTTGTATTTAGGCTTTTCATCGGGCCTTTCGGCTACCGTTAACTTTGCTCGTGAAGCGGCAGAAGAAATTATGTCGCAGT
>CAYOVQ010000074.1:0-5860 GCA_964407485.1 uncultured Ruminococcus sp. | reverse complement strand
CCGTAACCGTATTTTGAATATCCGTACTTGCGGTAGTATCTGTATTTGCGGTAACCATACTTGCGATAGCCGTAACCTCTGCCCGATTTTGGATTAGTGGCATTCATAATAGCGCCAAGCAAATTAATATTTGCAAACTTTGCCGCCTCGATTGCGCGGCTTATAGAATCGGTAGGTGTAACCTGATCCTTTACTACAAGCACAAGTCCTGCTGTTTGCGGTGCAATTACAAGCGCATCTGTTACAACGTCCACAGGCGGTGTATCAATGATAACGTAACTGTATTCTTTGCCTACTGTATCTACAAGTTCTTTAAATCTTACCGAGCCTAAAAGTTCTGACGGATTAGGAGGCACCTGACCTGCAGTAATAACATCAAAAGTATCACTTATATGATTTATTGCCTCTTTATAATTGTTAAATCCTGCAAGAATATTTGAAAGTCCTGCCGCATTTTCTATTTTTAATTTTTTATGAATAGAACTTTTTCGCATATCGGCATCTATAAGTAATACTTTATCGCCTAATTGAGAAAATGCGATAGCCATATTTACCGCCGTAGTAGATTTGCCCTCGCCTGCTTCGGGGCTGGTAATACCAAAAACCTTTGTATCGCTTGATGAAAGCAAATAAGTAAGATTGGTACGAATGGTTTTATATGCTTCTACAACGGCAAAAGGAACATGGCGCGATTCGCTTATATTCATAACAGGTTGCTTGTTGTCTGTCTTTTTCTTAATAGGCACTGCCGTAACCTCCTCTGCCCTTCTTTTTGCGATATCCGCCCGATTCAGCGTTTTCAAAATCGGGAACTGCACCCAAAAGCGGCACATCAAAACTGCTTGTAAAATCTTCTTCGCCCTTAATCGCGCGGTTGGTTGATTCTATAATAAACAACACGATATATGCCACCACAGCGCCGATAACACCCGCAACGCCTGTTGTCATCATTGTGCGAGGGTAGGTCTTTGTCGCTTTTATGGCGGTAGATGCCACCTTTGCGTTTGAATGAGGAATATACTCGGGTATGTACTCGCAGGAAATCTCAACAAATTTATTTACTACTCGCATAGCCTCTTTAGGATCGGTGCTTGAAAAAGTTACATCAATAAAGAGTGTGTTCTCGCCTCTTCCTACAACAGAGGTTCTGCCCATAAGGTTTTGAAAACTGTATCCCTTGCCCAATTCATTCTCAAGGTCCTTATATATATCGGGTGTTTTAAGAATATCAATTACCGTTTCTTTCAGATAAAGAGACGCCGAAAGGTCACTTGCAGAAACCGTACTCTTATCGCTGTAAACAGTAACCGCACCGTTTGTTGCGATTATTGATGCGGTAGCGCTGTAAGCGGGTGTTAAAAAAATCTTGCAGTAACCAAACGCGCCTGCAGCAAATACAACAGCCGTCAAAATAATTATCCAAATATAACGCCAAGCAAGCATTACAAGATCCATAATATTTATTGTTTTTTCTTCCATTTTATTCCTCTTCTCAAAATAAAATAATCAATATTTACATACATGTTTTATAATAACATCTTTATCGCGCTTTTGCAAGAGGTTATTTTGCATATCTTGTATATAAATCAATCTGATCATAAACGGTAGGCCAAAGGCTTAAACCTTTAAGCGTTACGCACACATATTCTGTGCCTGTATCACTTTTACCAAAAGATGCTATACAATATCCCGATTCGCCAACATACCCTGTTTTGCCGCCCAAAATATCAGAGCCTTCGGGCTCGGTACCGTACATATAACTAAAAAGCGTACTTGTAAGAAGTATGCCGTCAGGATGTTGCGGAGTCGGCGCCGTTGTGTACTGATAGGTCGAAAGAATTTTTTTGCACAATTCATTTTGCATTGCGGCGCGGACAATTACCGCCATATCCTCTGCCGTTGTGTAGTGGTCTTTATCAAAAAGACCGCTCGCATTGGTAAAATGAGTGTTTTTTAGACCTAATTCTTTAGCCTTTTTGTTCATTAGTTTTACAAACTCATCTTCACTACCCGCAATTTTTATTGCAAGTCCTGCGGTTGCATCTGCGCCCGATGGCAATATCGCGCCGTAAAGCATATCGGTCATATTTACCGCTTCACCGTCTGCAAAGCCTGCCATTGTCGCTTCTTGTTCAAAAAACGGGTCGGTGATTTCATAACTGAACGTAAAAGTATCGTCATAATCGGTTATATAATCAACTGCTGTAAGTATGGTCATTATTTTTGTTGTAGACGCAGGATAACATCTGTCTGCCGCGTTGCGCGCCGCCGCTACGGTGTTTGTGCCGCAGTTAACCACAATAATACTTTCGCTGTCTATATCGCTCACTATGTCGGCAGTGTCATCGGTATACTCTGCAAAGTAATTGGGTTCTTCCGTCTCTTTTTGAACATCGCTTACAGTGTTTTCTATACTTTGGGTTTCAGAGGGTGTTTGTGGTTGCGCCTTTGCTTTTTTTGGCAAGGCGATGATAACTATCAGCGTTGCCGCAAGAAGTAATGCCGTAATACAAACCCACGGACGAAGTTTTAAAACACCGCCGTAAACATTTTTTTGTTTCTTGTGTTCGAGTTTTGTTTTTTGTGTTGGCTGTGATTCTTTTTCAAGACTTTTTTGAATAGCGGAAAAATAATCGCCGTAATCCTTATTATTAAATTGTTCCGACATGATTTTCATCCTTTCAAAAAAGTTTTACACAATAAACTTCCCCTTGAAAAAGGGGAAGAAAAAATTAAAATTTGCGTCCTGCGCCACCGCCGCCAAACGAACCTCCGCCGCCGCGGAATCCGCCGAAACTTCCTCCGTTACTGCTACCGCCGCCTCCGCCGCCGTGACGATAGAAGTTGCTACCGCCAAAAAATCTGGGAGAACTGAATATAAACAGACCGCCGCGTCTGCCAAATATCGCCATATAAATCACAACTATAATTATAAGCGCCAGCCACGAAAGTAAAACCTCACCCGCGCTTGATTGCTCGGTTTGCGACTCAGGCAAAAGGTCTACAGGTACGTAATTTTCCTGCGGTTGCATACCGTACTCGATATAAATTTCATTAACTATCGCATCGTAAACGCTTACCAGTCCCGTAGAAAAATTATCGTTTGTAAAATACGGTATTCCGTAGGTGTCGATAATTCTACCTGTTTTGCTGTCGGGCAATGCGCCCTCAAGACCATAGCCTACGGCAATATATATTTCACGGTCGTTTTTTGAAAGCAAGATAACAACGCCATTGTCCTTATCCTCGTCGCCTACACCCCACTGTCTGCCGATTTGCAATGCATAATCAGCGGGTTCTTCGCCGTCAAGACTGTCAACCGTTACAATTACCGCCTGTGCGGTTGTAGCGTCGTTTAAAGCCGCGCCTTTTGTATATACGGTATCTATATCTGTCTCGGTCATAACGGCGGCAAAGTCGTTAACAAAAAACTTATCCGTAGGAGTGGGATACTGCTTTTTTGTTTCTTTGTCGCAGGATACAAGCGATATTATTAAGATTATAGGCAATACAAGCAGTGCCGCTTTTTTTATTTTTCTCAAAACTTTAGCATTCATATTAACTGAAATCTACGGTTGGAACATCGTTTGCATCAGCATCTGCTTCAAAATAATCTGCCTTATCAAAGCCAAACATACCTGCTACTATATTTGCAGGAAATTTTCGTATGGCGGTGTTGTATTTCTGCGCCACCTCGTTATAATCATTGCGCGCGGTAGCAATTCGGTTTTCGCTACCTGCAAGTTCATCCTGCAAAGCGATGTACTGCGCGTCTGCTTTAAGTTCGGGATAGGCCTCGGTTACTGCATTTACCCATATATCAATAGCGCTGTCAAGCGCGGCGCTTGCCTCCGCCTGTTCTTCTACCGAATCAGCCTCGGTTACGGCTGAACGCGCTTTTGTTACCGCGGTGTAGGTCTCTTGCTCGTGCAAAGAATACGCCTTTACGGTTTCTACAAAGTTGGGTATCAAATCTGCTCGACGCTGTAAATAGATCGAAATATCCGACTGCGCGGTTTGTACAGATTCTTCCATTTCAACAAATTTGTTGTAGTTTGATGAAAATACGCTCACCAAAGCAATAACTACAACCAATACCACTGCCAGTGTAATCCATAAACCTTTCTTTTTCATATCAAAACTCCTTAACAAATTCTTCTATTCTTTTTAATGCCTCTATGATATGCTCTGTGCTGTAACAGTATGAAGCGCGCACAAAACCCTCGCCACCTTTACCGAATGCGGTACCTGGTACTACTGCCACATGTTTTGCTTCGAGCAAACGTTCACAAAACTCTTCGCTTGTAAGCCCTGTGCTTTTTATGCACGGAAAAGCATAAAACGCACCCTTTGGCTCGCGGCAGATAAGACCCGCCTTGTTAAAGCCGTCAACTATGAGTCTGCGGCGGCGGTTATATTCCGCTTTCATATTTGCTACCGCCTCGTCACAATTACGCAAAGCCTCTATTGCGGCATACTGCGACGTTGTGGGCGCGCACATTATGGCAAACTGGTGAATTTTGGTAAGTTGCGAAATAATCTCCTGCGGACCGCAAGCAAAGCCCAATCGCCAACCTGTCATGGAAAAGGTTTTTGAAAAACCGTTGATTAAAATTGTGCGTTCACGCATACCGTCAATCGATGCTATTGACACATGAGGATTTTCGGCAAAGGTAAGTTCTGAATAAATCTCGTCCGAAATCACCAAAATATTAGTGTCACGCAAAATTTGTGCAAGCGCTTCTAAATCGGCTTTTTCCATAATTGCGCCTGTGGGGTTGCAGGGATATGGCAATATAAGCGCCTTGGTTTTATCGCTTATAGCGCCTCGCAACTGCTCGGGCGTTACCTTAAAATCGTTTTCTGCCAAAGTTTCGATTATTACAGGCACACCGCCGCAAAGTTCGGTAATGGGCTCATAGCACACATACGACGGTTGAGGAATTATAACCTCATCACCGGGTGTTATAATTGCGCGCAATGCTGCGTCAATTGCCTCGCTGCCGCCTACCGAAATGAGTACTTCGTGAAGCGGATCATAATTTACACCGCATTTGCGGTCGATATAATTTGAAATTTCCTGTCTTAATTTTTCAAGACCCGAATTAGAGGTATATTTAGTTTTTCCTTTCTCAAGCGAGGTTATACCTGCCTTTCGCACCGACCACGGTGTCTGAAAATCAGGCTCACCTACGCCCAAAGAGATAACATCATCCATTGTAGCGGCTATGTCAAAAAACTTTCTTATACCTGAAGGCTTAATGTTTAAGACGGTATCAGACAGTATTTTTGAATAGTCGATCATAACAAATACGTCCCCCTGTCATCCTTTTCGGTTTCGATAAGTTTAACATCCATTTCTTTATATCTGCGCATAACAAAATGCGTAGCGGTTGATGTAACCGAATCAATGGTAGCAAGTTCACGCGCCACAAAACGCGAAACTTCCTGCAGATTTTTACCCTTAACCACAACGTTAAGGTCATAACCGCCCGACATAAGATACACAGCCTCTACTTCGGGGTATGATGCCACCTTTTCGGCAACCTCTTCAAAGCCAAGGTCTGCTTTTGGCACAACGTTAAGTTCAATTATTGCAGAAACACTTGTAGCGTCCACCTTTTCCCAGTCTATAACGGTTTTATATCCGCAGATAATGCCCTCTTTTTGAAGCGCGTCAATCTCTGCCGCGACAGCCTGCGCATCGGCGGCAAGCATTACAGCCAACTGCTCTACTGTGTAGCGCGCATTGGTGCTTAATAGTTTTAAAAGTTCGTTTCTCATATATAAAACCTCCTATGGTATACTTCACCTAATTATAATTATTATAATAAAAATACACTCGTTCGTCAATAAAAAA
>CAYOVQ010000073.1:0-5884 GCA_964407485.1 uncultured Ruminococcus sp. | reverse complement strand
GTTCCGCACCGCTGCTCGCTTCCAATAGTTCAAAATCCCTGTCGAAACCTTTACGCCCCCGTATTTTAAGTAATAAGTAAGAAGTAATAGTGAAGAAGTAACAAATATTTATCTGTTTTGTTCTTTCAGTGCTCGGTCAATTGTGCGGTTAGCATCACGTTTTGCGGCTGTTGCACGTTTGTCGTGAAGTTGTTTACCGCGGCATAACCCTAACTGCACCTTAACAAGTGAACCCTTAAAATAAATCGATAGGGGAATTAGCGTTAAACCTTGTTGTTTGACTGTGCCAAACAGTCGCATAATCTCGCGTTTATGCATAAGCAGTTTGCGGTCGCGCTTTGGCTCGCGGTTAAAGATATTGCCGTGGTCATAAGGGCTTATGTGCATCTGCTTGATTATAAGTTCACCGTCATCAACCGTGCACCAAGCATCTTTTAGGTTAACGCCGCCCGCGCGGATAGATTTGACCTCGGTACCCGAAAGAGAGATACCCGCTTCAAAACTTTCAAGCACAAAATATTCGTGAAAAGCCTTTTTATTGGTTGCTATTGTTTTTGTGTTTTCCAAACCGTAGGTATCTCCTTTCATAAAAAATTTAAAACCGAATTAAAGTGAAAAATCATCTGCGGTAAACTGACCTGCAGGCTTTTGTTTTTGCGGTGTGCGCTTTAGTGGATCATATTTATAATGGCGACAGGCATCTGCACGGGTGGTAACACCGTGTTTCTTGCAAAAAATGTCCTCACAATAGTCGGATTTTCTGCCGTGAATACACCACAGGCAAGACTTTTGTAATTTTTTATTAAAACCTTTAAGCGCCATATAATCATCTCCGCCGTGTATTATACCACATCATCAAGTATTTTTCTACTACAATTTTTAGAATATATAAAAATCATTAAAACTATAAGCATTACAAAGAGCGAAATTGATATTGAAATGTCTGAATAAATGCTTTTTTTTTCAAAAAAAGTACCGTTATTAAATACCGATACAGTAATTTTAAATATTTTAATAATTAAATAAGTTAATGCACTGCTTAAAATGCCATGCAAAATTCTGCCCACAGCAAACAAAGTGAAATTAACCTTGCATTTAGCGCAAATTGTAAAAATCTGGCACCAGATTGAAATTCCTGCAAAACCTAACAAAAAAGACACTAAAAATATGTTATTTGTTTTAGTTACCGCAGACGTGACTTCTGTCAAAAAAGCGATGTTTTTAATTATTGGTATATTGCCGAAAAGATATTCAATATAGGCATTTATTGCCGAAAAAAGTATTACAAAACTGCAAATTTGTATTATAGAGGTAGACGCATCCGATACGCTTATAACAAAATTTTCTGAAATTGACTTATCGGATAATACTATTTTTGCTTTATTATTAGTATATTTTTTTAGTTTCGGCGCAAAAAACATCGCAATTATTAAAGAAGACATAATATGTGAAACCAGCAGAACACAACCTGCTTTATATGATAAAAAAACACCGCCGCCTATTGCAGAGATAATAAAAGCAGGTCCCGCATTTACACAGTACATAAGCATTATATCTGCGCTTTTTTTATCAATATTTTTTTGTGAGTATAGTTGGTTTATTAATTTTGCCCCCACAGGATAACCGCCAAGCATTGATAATAAAAACACAAAAAACATATCAAAATTATGCCCAAAAAGAACAAATATCATCTTATTAAAATAGCGATTTTTTATGTAAAAGCCGCTCTTTATAAACATAAGTACGCACACCATAAAAGGAAAAAGCGACGGTATTATAACGTTGGCAGATATTACAAGTCCGCGACTTACCCCTGCGCTCGAAACATCGGGAAAAAGTATAATTAATATGATTAAGATTGCTACCGATAAAAAAGAAAAAATCTTGATAAATCTATTTTTTAAGAGCGTAAAAATCACCTCTGATTATTTATATGCTTTTTTGAATTATTATAATATTTTTTTCATATCTTAAATTAGTTGTATATTAAGGGAGTGTGTTAACTTGCCAAAATTTAAATTTAAATCGGCAAGAAAAAACAAGTTTAATTTTACCGTCGATAAAGAAGAAGTTTTGAACACCAACATAATAAAAGGAGTACATATAGAATTTTTTTCTAATAAAAAAATGATTATTGAAGGATGTCGCGGTATTATTGATTATCAAAGCGAATATTTAAAATTGAAACTAAAAAAAGGTTTTATAAACATTATCGGTACTGATTTTTTAATATCTACTTTTGAAGAGGAAAAACTGATTGTTAACGGCAATATAACTTCGGTAGAATTTTTGGTGTAGGGGATTATAAGAATGATTTGGCTGTGGCGATTCTTATTTGGATTTTTAACTATAAAAATTTACGGTGAAAACGGTGAACGCTTGTTAAACAAAGCAACGTCAAGCGGAATACATATTTGGAACTTAAGTTATAAAAAAGGCAGTATAACAGGCAATGTTTCAATAAAAAATTTTATTAAACTACGATATGCCAAACGCGGAATTAAATGCAGAATTAAGATTGCAGATAAAAAAGGGCTTGTTTTTTATCTGCAAAAATATAAAAATCGAATAGGATTTATCGTTGGGATCATACTTTTTATTGGTGTTTTGGTTACACTTTCAAATTTTATATGGATAATAAATGTTGATGGTAATACTAAAATACAAAATACCGAAATAATAAATTCTTTGAAAAAAATAGGAATTTATGAAGGTATACCAAAGGATAAAATTAATAATAAATACGACGCGCAAAAACTTTTATTGCAACAAAAGGGCATTGCATGGTGTTCACTTAATGTTGAAGGTAGCGTACTTACGGTAAATTTAAGCGAGACAGCCGTTTCTGATAAAAAGGAAAGAGAAACCCCATCAAACCTAAAAGCCGCATTTGACGGCAAAATAAAGAAAATTGATGTTGCATCGGGTAATACCGTTGTAAAGGTAGGCGACACGGTTTCAAAGGGGGATTTACTGGTATCGGGTATTATTCAAAATCTATCAAGCACTCTGTTTGTTCATTCAAGCGGTGATATTATTGCCGATACAAAAAGAACCTTTTCGGCAGAGGGGACGTTTGTTCAATCAAAAAATGAGCCGTACGGTAATATAGTCAAAAGGTATACGTTAAGTTTTTTTAATGCTAAAATTCCATTGTATTTAGGTAGCACAAAAGGTGAATATAGTTATAAAAACAATATCAAAGATTTAATGTTATGGGGTAAAAAAACGCCTATAAAAATTGCTTGTGAAACATACGATATGACGCAAAAAAATACCGTAACTTATGATAAACAAAAATTAGAAGAGATTTTATACAGTGAGATACAAAATCAAGTAAAAGAATTCAACTTTATAAGTGCGACAGAGGGTGAAAAAGAGATTATATATACCGACAAAGGTATGTTATTAAAAATAGAGTATTTTTGTGAAGAAAACATTGCCGTTCAGGATAAAATATTATTAGATACTCAAAATTGACTTTTTACTGTTATATGATGTATAATAATATGGATTATATAATATAGGAGTCATCATAATGGAACTGCTTATTGATATCGAGCGTGTAGAACAGCTTGTAAACCTTTTCGGTAATCTTGACGAAAACATCAAAAGGCTTGAAAACAAATACAATGTTGACATCACGTCGCATTCTGGACAACTTAAACTTATCGGAGAAACGGTTAACGTTACCAATGCTTCGCGCGCAATAAAGTGTTTGCTTGAAATTATTAACAAAGGCGAGACACTCACCGCACAAAATATTGATTATGTTATGAATATGGTTGAGGACGACGAGGATGATAAAATATCCCGACTTACCGATGCTGACTGTATTTGTGTAACCTCAAAAGGTAAGCCTATAAAACCTAAAACATTAGGTCAGCGCCGATATGTCGAGGCAATTCAAAAAAACACAATTACTATAGGTGTCGGACCTGCAGGCACGGGTAAAACATATCTTGCTGTTGCCTTAGCGGTAAATGCTTTTAGAGCAAAACAGGTAAATCGAATTATTTTGACACGTCCTGCAGTTGAAGCAGGTGAAAAATTAGGCTTTTTGCCCGGTGACTTACAACAAAAGGTTGACCCGTATCTGCGCCCGCTTTATGACGCTCTTTATGATATGTTGGGCGCTGAAAATTTTCAAAAATGTCAGGAACGCGGTGATATAGAGGTTGCGCCGCTCGCCTATATGCGCGGCAGAACGCTTGACGACAGTTTTATTATTCTTGACGAGGCACAAAACACCACTCAGGAACAGATGAAGATGTTTTTAACCCGTTTAGGCTTTAATTCAAAAGCAGTAGTTACAGGCGATATAACACAGATTGATCTGCCTGGTGATAAACGTTCAGGACTAAAGCAAGCGGTTAAAATTCTAAAAGGAATTGACGACATTGCCATTGCGCAACTTAGCGGTAAAGATGTTGTGCGTCACCGACTTGTGCAAGAAATTATCAAAGCATACGAAAGAAACGGAGATAAAGATGAAAGTAAAGGTTAATATCACAAACAACCAAAAAGACACTACAATACCCGTTGGCACAAAATTACTTGTACGCAAGGCTTGTATTGCAACACTTGTTGAAGAGAATTTTCCCGACGATGCTGAGGTTGATGTTACTTTTGTAAATGATGAGCAGATAAAAGAATATAACAACCAATTTAGAAATATTGATAAGGCTACCGACGTTTTATCTTTTCCGCTCGGCGAGAACGGTATTTACGACACCAATCCCGAAACAGGTAATAAAATGCTCGGCGATGTTGTTATATCTATAGACCACGCGCTCAAGCAAGCCGACCTTTTTGGCCACGGTTTGCGCAGAGAAATAGGGTATTTAACCGTTCATTCAATGTTGCATCTGTTAGGATATGACCACGTTAACGGCGGTATGGAGAAGACGGTTATGCGCGAAAAAGAAGAGTCAGTCCTTAAAAAGTTAGGACTTGAAATCACAAAGGTATAAGGGTGTAATAATGGAACAAAAATCTGCATTTATAACAATTATTGGTAGAGCAAATGTCGGCAAGTCGTCTTTGCTTAACAAAATTGTAGGTCAAAAGGTTGCAATTGTATCGGACAAGCCGCAAACCACACGCACAAAAATTATGGGTGTTGTAACAAATGGTAATACACAACTTGTTTTTATTGATACCCCGGGTTTTCACAAACCGCACAATCTTTTAGGCGATAGTATGATTAAGGCTGTTAAAGACGGTATGAGCGATGTTGATGCCGCGGTTTTGGTAATCGATGCTTTCCCTGATTTTAAACTTGATTTTGAAAACTTGCCGCCTGCAGAATTGGCGCTTGTTGAAACGGTTAAGCAAAAAAAACTAAAGTGCATTTTGGTAATCAATAAAATTGACCTGCTAAAAGAAAAAGAGGACCTTTTTGAAATTATCGGCACATACGCTAAACTTTATGATTTTGAGGCAGTTATTCCGCTTTCGGCAAAAAGCGGTGACGGTGTTGATATACTGCTAGATGAGATTAATAAGTTTGCTAAACCATCTCCGCACTTTTTTGATAGTGATGATTTTACCGACCAGCCCGAAAAGGTTATGGTTGCCGAAATGATACGCGAAAAACTGCTTCGTTGTCTTTCAAAAGAGGTACCACACGGTGTGGCGGTTGACCTTGAAAAGTTTTATGAAACCGACACAGTAAACGGCGAACCCGTTTTACACGTTGATGCCGTAATTTATTGCGAAAAAGATTCGCACAAGGGCATTATTATAGGCAAGGGCGGCGAGATGTTAAAACGCATCGGTACTTATGCCCGCAAAGACATAGAAAGCTTCTTTGGTATCAAGGCATCGGTAAAACTCTGGGTAAAGGTTAAAGAGGATTGGCGTAACCGTCAGGGACTTATAC
>CAYOVQ010000072.1:0-5948 GCA_964407485.1 uncultured Ruminococcus sp. | reverse complement strand
AAATCGCAAGCAATAATTACGTCCTTACCCATTATTTAACTCCTCCTATTATATCTTTTAAATTATCTATACCGTATTTGTCCATAACAGCGGGCAAATCATTTATAATGTCGCGGCAAGCATATGGATTAATAAGGTTAGCCGCGCCAACCTCTACAGCCGTAGCACCCGCAAGCATCATTTCGATTACATCCTCGGCGGTTGATACACCACCCATACCAATTACAGGAATATTTACGGCATTTGCTACCTGATAAACCATTCTGACAGCCACGGGAAAAATTGCAGGACCCGAAAAACCGCCCATTTTGTTAGCAATTACGGGTTTGCGTGTCTTAAGATCAATTCTCATACCTAGCATTGTGTTTATAAGGCTGATACCGTCAGCACCTGCCTCTTCACAAGCCTTTGCAATAGCCACAATGTCGGTAACGTTGGGTGAAAGTTTTACAATAACGGGTTTTGTAGTAACGGCTTTAACAGCGCGCACAACCTCTGCTGCTGCCTCGGGGCTTGTGCCAAAACTCATACCTCCGCCATGAACATTAGGACAACTTACGTTCACTTCAAGCCAACCTACCTGTTCTTCTTTATCAAGTTGTTGACAGGTGTATGCATAATCTTCGATAGCAAATCCGCTTACGTTTGCCATAACCTTTTTATTAAAGCACTTTGCAAGTTTGGGCAGTTCTTCACTTATGACCTTTTCTACACCTGGGTTTTGAAGTCCTACGGCATTTATCATACCTGCGGTACATTCGGCTATGCGCGGTGTGGGATTACCAAAACGTGCATCCTTTGTTGTGCCCTTAAACGAAAATGTACCAAGACAATTTATGTCATACAACTCTGCAAATTCATAACCAAAACCAAACGTACCCGAAGCAGGAATTATGGGGTTATCAATTTCTAAACCGCAAAGATTAACGCTTAGGTTTCCCATAAAATCTCCTCCTTAATCATAACAGGTCCGTCTTTGCAAATGCGTTTATAGCCTGTAATAGTCTTACAACTGCAACCCATACACGCACCAAAACCACAGCCCATACGCTCTTCAAAACTCATCTGACCGCTGGTAACGGCAGTCTTAAAAATTGCTTTTAGCATCGGTTCGGGACCGCAGGTATAAAAGTAAGTGTAATCATTGGGGTATGCGTTTGTTACAAAACCCTTTATGCCGTAACTGCCGTCAACTGTAGTAACCGCTACATTACAGCCCAAAGCCTTAAACTCTTGCTCGTAAAACACTTCGCTTGCAGTATTAAAACCTAAAATCACAGATACTTCTTTACCCTGTTTTTTTAGTTGTTTTGCCAGCATATACAGTGGTGGTACACCGACACCGCCACCAAGCAAAATCGGTTTATCACCCGAAAGCGATAAGTCATACCCGTTGCCAAGACCTGTAAGCACGTCAAGCGTCTCGCCTACTGCCATTTTTGACATCTGCTCTGTACCTTTGCCTACAACCTTGTAAATAATGGTAACAGATGTGTCATCGCAATCGCAAACAGATATAGGACGGCGAAGATAAAGTCCGTTAAGTTGAATATTGATAAACTGTCCGCAAGCGGTGATGTCGGATGTATCTCCGACAAGCACCATCTTGTAAACGTTTTCTACTAATTTTTCATTAAAGGATATAGTGAAAATACCTTGTTTCATTATAAAACCTCATTAAGAATCTATTGTTGATATTGTAAGTGTTGTTTCATCAAGAACGTCAAGCAGTACCCTTACTGTATCAAGCGACGTAAATATTGTTACGTTGTTTTCGGTAGCAAGACGGCGAATTTGCTGACCGTCGCTAGCCTCAACAGCGGCGCCGATATCCTTTGTGTTAATAACATAAGCGATATGACCCTGTCTGATTGCATCGGGTATCTCGTCGGGGTCTTCGCTGATTTTCTTAAGCACGTGGGTGCGAATGCCGTTTTCTTTAAGGAATGCCGCAGTGCCTGCCGTTGCCTGAATATTAAAGCCTAAATTATAGAAACGGCGAATAAGCGGTAATGCCTCTTGCTTATCTTTATCGGCAATGGTAGCAAACACAGTGCCGTAATTTTGCAAATGTGTGCCTGATGCCTGTAGCGCCTTATAAAGTGCGCGGTTGAGTTTGTCATCATAGCCGATTGCTTCACCTGTAGATTTCATTTCAGGTGAGAGATATGCGTCAAGTCCCTTGATTTTGTTGAAAGAGAATACAGGAACTTTTACATAGTAGCGGTTTTTCTCTTCAGGATAAAGGTCAAATATACCCTGCTCTTTAAGTGATTTACCCAAAATAACCTCGGTAGCAATATCAGCAAGACTGTAGCCTGTAGATTTTGAAAGGAACGGTACAGTACGTGATGAACGGGGGTTAACCTCAATGATATAAACATCGTCCTTTTCATCAACAATGAACTGGATGTTATAAAGACCGATTATACCGATACCCAAACCTAATTTTTTAGCATACTGCAAAATTGTGCCGCGTACCTTGTCAGATATACTAAAGGTTGGATAAACGCTTATCGAGTCACCCGAGTGAATACCTGTACGCTCAACAAGCTCCATAATACCCGGCACAAATACATCCTGTCCGTCGCAGATTGCATCAACCTCTACCTCTTTACCCTGAATGTATTTATCAACAAGTACAGGCTTGTCAGCATCGATTTCAACGGCTGTTTTAAGGTAGTGACGAAGTTGTTTTTCATCTGCTACTATCTGCATAGCGCGTCCGCCAAGCACAAAACTTGGACGAACAAGCACAGGATAACCGATAGCGGCAGCCGCTGCAACACCGTCTTCGATTTTGGTAACTGCTCTGCCCTTTGGTTGCGGAATGTTAAGTTCTTGCAAAATCTTTTCAAAACTGTCGCGGTTTTCGGCGCGTTCAATAGCGGCGCAATCAGTACCTATAATCTTAACACCACGGTCCATAAGAGGTTGCGCAAGGTTTATTGCGGTCTGACCGCCCAGTGATGCTACAACACCCTCGGGCTGTTCAAAATCAATTATAGCCATTACATCTTCGGGAGTAAGCGGCTCAAAGTAAAGTTTGTCAGCGGTTGTATAGTCGGTAGAAACGGTTTCAGGGTTGTTATTAATAATAATTGCCTCATAGCCGTTTCTCTTGATAGTCTGTACAGCGTGAACGGTAGAATAGTCAAATTCTACACCCTGACCTATACGGATAGGACCGGCGCCCAACACAACAATCTTGCGCTTATCTGTAAGACGCGATTCGTTTTCGCCTGTGTATGAAGAGTAAAGATATGCGATATATTTGCCTGTGTGCAGGGTATCAACCATTTTAAAAATCGGGATTATGCCGTTGTCTTTACGTATTTTATAAACATCGGTTTCGGGCATATTCCAAATCTTTGAGATATACTCATCAGAAAAACCTAAAATTTTAGCAGCCTTAAGGGTTTGTATATCGCCAATGTTTTCTTTAACAGCATTTTCCATTTCAACAATACGTTTAAATGCTTCAAGGAATAATGGCGTAATCTTTGTTACGTCGTGAAGTTTTTCGAGTGCAACACCGCGGCGCAGCATTTCAAACACGGCATAGATATTGTCATCTTGAAAAGCACCAAGATAATCGAGTATTGCCTCATCACTCATACTGTCAAACTTTGCAATATGGAAGTGGCATACACCTGTTTCGAGTGAACGAACAGATTTAAGCAAGCACTCTTCAAGTGTAGAGCCAATGCCCATTACCTCGCCTGTTGCTTTCATTTGAGTACCAAGTGTATTAGGTGCATCGGCAAACTTATCAAACGGAAAACGTGGAAATTTTGCAACAATGTAGTCAAGTCTGGGCTCAATTGCGGCAGTACCGCCTGCAACGGGGATATCCTCAAGCGCCATACCAAGCGCAATTTTTGCGGTAACTCGCGCGATAGGATAACCGCTTGCCTTTGATGCAAGAGCCGATGAACGTGATACACGTGGGTTAACCTCTATAAGATAATACTCACTGCTGTAAGGGTTAAGCGCAAACTGAACATTACAACCACCCTCAATTTTGAGTTCGCGTATAATCTTGATAGCGCTGTCGTTAAGCATTTTAAGGTCGTGGTCATTAAGCGAAAGTATAGGCGCTACAACTGCAGAGTCACCTGTATGAACACCAACAGGGTCAATGTTTTCCATACCACAGATGGTGATTGCGTGATCGTTAGAGTCACGCATAACCTCAAATTCAATCTCTTTATAACCCTTAACGCTCTTTTCGATAAGCACCTGATGTACGGGAGAAAGTTTGAATGCGTTAAGACCAACCTCAACAAGTTCTTCTTCACTGTAAGCAAAGCCGCCGCCTGTGCCTCCCAAGGTAAACGCAGGACGAAGCACAACAGGATAACCTATTTTCTTTGCGGCTTCTTTTGCCTCGTCAATACTGTATGTGATTTCTGACGGAATAACAGGCTCGCCGATTGACTCGCACATTTCTTTAAATAGTTCGCGGTCTTCGGCGCGTTCGATACTCTCACTTGAAGTACCTAAAAGCTCTACGCCGCATTCTTTAAGAATACCCTTTTCTTCAAGTTGCATAGCAAGGTTAAGACCTGTCTGACCGCCAATGCCGGGTACTATCGCGTCGGGGCGCTCATAGCGCAAAATCTTTGCCATATATTCAAGAGTAAGCGGCTCCATATAAACCTTGTCCGCAATAGACGTATCGGTCATAATTGTAGCGGGGTTAGAGTTACAGAGTATTACCTCATATCCCTCTTCTTTAAGTGCCAAGCATGCCTGTGTACCCGCGTAGTCAAACTCTGCCGCTTGACCGATTACTATAGGACCCGAGCCTATAATTAATACTTTTTTAATGTCTGTTCTTTTAGCCATTCTTTTCATCCTCCTGAATATATATCAAATCATCTTTGTATGCTGTTTTACCACCGCAAACCGTCAGATAACATTTGCCAAAAACCTGTTCGTTTTCAAACGGCATAGCCTTACCTTTTGATAAAAAGTTATCTGAATTAATAACAGTTTTTTCATCTAAACACCACACGGTATAGTCGGTGTTTACAAGCGGTATATTAAATCGCTTTCGCGGATTTATCGCCATTATTTCGATAAGTTTATCAAGCGTTATAATATTGTTTTTTACAAGATGTGTATACATTAACTGAAATGCAGTTTCAATACCCACAATACCAAACGCGCTTTTTTCGAGACCTTTGCTCTTTTCCTCGGTGCTGTGGGGCGCGTGGTCGGTGGCTATCATATCAATTGTGCCGTCTTTTATGCCCTCTATAAGCGCTAACCTGTCTTCGCGAGAGCGTAACGGCGGGTTCATTTTAAATTTACCGTCTTCTTGTAAATCGCTGTCGTCAAGTATCAGGTAATGCGGACCTGTTTCACAACTTACGTTAAGACCCTCTGCCTTTGCTTTGCGTATAAGTTCAACACTTTCTTTGCAGGATATATGGCATATATGATATGCGCAACCTGTTTCTTTTACAAGTTCAAGATCACGTTTTATCGGTCCCCATTCACTCTCACTGCAAATGCCCTTGTGACCGTGCGCCGCGGCATATTCGCCGTCGTGTATATAACCGCCAAAAAGTTTTGAATTATCCTCACAGTGCGCCACAATCATTTTACCCAAAGCCTTTGCTTTAAGCATTGCTTGACGCATAAGCCCTTCGTTTTGCACACCGCGTCCGTCATCAGAAAATGCTATTGCATCGTTTGCCATAGCATCCATTTGAGACAGTTCTTCACCGTTTTGACCCACAGTTATTGATGCATAAGGGTAAACGTTTATCACGGCATCGTTTTCGATAATTTTTAACTGCTGCGCCAGATGCTCTACCGTGTCAGGTACAGGATTAAGGTTAGGCATTGTGCATACCGCCGTGTAGCCGCCGTGAGCCGCCGCGCGTGAGCCTGACCAAATGGTCTCTTTATAAGAAAAACCCGGCTCACGAAAATGC
>CAYOVQ010000071.1:0-6024 GCA_964407485.1 uncultured Ruminococcus sp. | reverse complement strand
CAATAGCTTTTTGCAAACGAGCAACAGCGATTGGGTACTCGGCACGAACATATACATAACCCTTGGTAGCGCCTACTGCATAACCTGCGATTGCCATTGCTTCAATAATACAGTGTGGGTCACCCTCAAGAACTGAACGGTCCATAAATGCACCTGGGTCACCTTCGTCGGCATTACATACTACATATTTTTGAGCTGCTTTGTTAGGAGCGCAGAATTTCCATTTAAGGCCGGTTGGGAAGCCGCCGCCACCACGACCGCGAAGTCCTGAATCCAAAACAGTCTGAATAACGTCTTCTGGTTTCATTTCGGTAAGAACCTTACCAAGTGCGGCATATCCGTCCATAGCGATATATTCATCTATATTTTCGGGGTCGATAACACCGCAGTTACGAAGAACAACACGATTTTGTGATTTGTAGAATGCAGTATCGTTAAGTGATACGCTTGCAGTCTCTACTACTTCTTCAGCGCCTGTATCGCTGTAAACCAAACGCTCAACAGGACGACCTTTTAGAAGATGCTCTTCTACGATTTCTTTTACATCGTCTGTGGTAACACGGCTATAAAAAGTACCGTCAGGATAAACGATTACAACAGGACCCAATGCGCAAAGACCGAAACAACCTGTCTGAACGAGTTTTACTTCCTGCTCAAGACCTGCATCCGCAATGTTTTGCTCAAATGCTTCCTGAATTTTTTTACTACCTGACGAGGTACAGCCTGTACCGCCACAAATAAGTACATGTGCACGAATCATAACTTTACCTCCAAATTATTCACAGTTGGCAACGGTGTATTCTGTTACAACCTTGCCGCCTTTAAGATGCTTTTCAACAACCTCTTTTGCCTTGTCAGCGGTCATTTTAACGTAGGTAACCTTGTCTTTACCTGCCTCATAAACCTCAACGATAGGTTCATACTGGCAAAGACCTACGCAACCTGTCTGTGAAACGGTTACGCTCTGTGCGAGACCGCCCTCATTTATTGCTTCAACAAAAGCATTAAGAACGGGACGAGCGCCTGCTGCAATACCACAGGTAGCCATACCTACTACAACACGGGTACTGCTTACACCCTCACGGATTACAACCTTGTCTTTCATTTTGTCTTTGATTGCCTGTAATTCAGCCAAAGATTTCATTTTAATATCTTCCTTTCTGAAAAATATTGAATTAATTTATCTATTTTTACAACAGCATATACTGTTCATTAAGATACTCTCTTATCCATACGATAACCTCGTATGTGTCAAGTGGGACGCCCTCAAGCACCACGCGAAGTTCACGGGTGTCAAGTTTTACTTCGCCCTTGTCGCTTTTGTGAACAAAAAGAAAATCGGTATCGGGATGACCTTGTATCAGCGTCACAACCGTTTCTTTTATGTCACCCAGCGGTGTAAAGTCCAGATGATTTTTATAAAAAAGCGCCGTCACGGCGGTGCCGTGATTATGAGCCGATGTGCTTGAAACTATTTTTACCTCGCCGCCTGTTTGTTCCGCCGCCATTTTAAGAAGCGGAATACCGAGACCGACTTTTCTGGTAGTGCGGGTGGTGTAAAATGGATTTTCAACCGTTTTTAGTATTTCTTCACTCATACCGCAACCGTCATCTTTTATTGTAAGGGTGAGAGTGTCACTGTTTTCAACAATAGAGATTTCGGTAAGTGTTGCACCCGCTTTTACAGAATTTTCGGTAATATCAAGAATATTAAGTGATAATTCTTTCATAATATTACCTCAAAATCTCAAAAAGTTTTTTTCTTACAAGATTACTGCTGTAAGGTTCGTCGTCAATATCAAAATAGTTTTGCTTATCGCGCATATCAGTAAGGTAGTGCGCATCTGAACTTACGATTATTTTTTTATCCTGCAAGCCGTATTTCTGTATATATTCTTCTGCCTTGTTGCCGTCGTGAAGTTCGGCGCATTTAAACTGCGGAATCGACGGGAATGTACCCAGCACCGATATAATGCCGTTTGACTGTCGGTCAATGTGTGCGGGGTAGCACACACCGCCAAACTCTGCGACAAAAGCAGGTACTTCTTCTACAGAAATAAGCGTTGCATTTATAAGTAAATCTTTTTCTTCTCCGATTATATTATCCCGTCCGTCTAAAATATATTGGTGTCCAAAAATATCGGGACGGTTTTTAATGGGTATACGCAATTCTTTTACACGCTGTCCAAAAGCCATGGCGCCCTCTAACGTTTCAAAAAGACATACTATATGTATATCTTCGCTTGTCGTCAGTTCCATACCCGCAATGGCGATAATGCCATAGCGTTTTGCCGCTTCAAAAAAAGCGGGGCAATTGTCGGTTGTGTTGTGGTCGGTGAGGGCTACTATGTTAAGCCCACACAGTGACGCCATACCCGCAATGTTGTTGGGGGTGTTGTCGTCATCGCCGCAAGGTGACAGGCAGGAGTGAATGTGCAGGTCGTAATAATACCTGTTCATTATATCATACCCGAAATTTTTACCGCCGCATCATATGCCGCAAGCGGAGTAGAAAGAACGTTTATACCCTTTTGTTTAGCGGTGTTAAGCACCTCGCTGTCAAGAATTACATTCTCTGCTAAAAGAATACAGGATACATCGGAAAGAGATGCCACAGCGACAACGTTTATATTGGACATAATAGTAATCCATATGTTATCGGTTTTGGCTCTGCCCATTACCCAACTAAGCAGGTCGCCTATGTAAGCGCCGTTTATCTCGCGTTCGGGATCGGGCAAGGTAAGAACATTAAATTGACTGTTTTGGCTTAAATCGTATACCGTCATTTTAATCTTCCTTTTTGTGTAAATTTATAAGGCAATCCTCAATTTTTGCATTTCCTTTCACCACGTCTTCAGCAAATGCACGGCAAGTAGGCGCTCCACAGGAGCCGCAGTCAATACCAGGTAGGGTAGACCTGATTTTTTGAATATCTGCCATCATTCGCATTGACTCTGCCATACTGTCGCTAAGTCGCGATATGGGCTGATACTCTGGAAGTTCGTTAAAGATGTAATAATCGGGAATGTATTTTGATTCTTCACCGTTTAAAAAGTTTTGCGAAACGGGCAGATATCTGCGAAGAGTCTGCAATCTTGCCTTCGCAATAAACGGGTTTTGCATTGTAAGCACTCCGCCTACGCAACCGCCTGTGCAGGCATTAAGTTCTACAAACTCAAGTTGCGGTATATTGCCGTTTTCTATCTGGTCAAGAACACGGTTAACGTTTTCGATGCCGTCGGCGGCAAGGTAATTTTCATTAAAAATTGCCGTTGCTTCGCCGCCTGAACGCGCCCAACCGATACCTATCATACCCGACTCTGAAAGAGACTTTATGTTATCGTCTTTTTTCATAGCATTGATAAGCAAGAAATAAATATCGCTTATCGACACAACCTCGTCAACCTCACTTTTATATCCTGCAAATCCGTTTTTTACATAACTTGCTTTTGCAGGGCAGGGTGAGATAAAACATACTCCTATGTCTTCAGGCTTTAATTCGGGGTGATCTTTCTGCGCGCGTTCACGCGCAAGGCGCGCCGCAACCTCCATAGGAGGCAACATATGAATAATGTTATCGTTAAGTGACGGATAACGAAGTGCTATAAGTCGCATTACCACAGGGCATGCCGAACTGATAGCAGGCTTTTTAACACCGTCGGTTTTAAGATAAAGACGTGTGTATGCAGAAACAAGTTCTGCGGCTTTTGAGACTTCATAAACATCGTCAAAGCCTATGTTTAAAAGCCCGTTTAACACGTAGTCTATATCATCAAGATTATCAAACTGACCGTAAAGCGTAGGCGCCGGAAGAGCAATCTTCCACTTAAAGCGGTTCATACTTTCAAGTTTACTGCAAACAGCCTTTTTGGCTTTGTGCGGGCAAACCCTTATGCATTCGCCACAGTCAATACACCTGTCGCTGTTTATAACAGCGTGTCCGTCTTTTATACGTATTGCTTCGGTAGGGCAGTGACGCAAACAGGTGGTACAGCCGGTGCATTTACCCTTGTCAAGCAAAACCGAATGTTCATAAGTTTGCATAAGGTCAACCTTCCTTTTTATAGATTAACACGCATTGTAACGGTGGTGCCTTTTCCTATTTCCGATTCAATTTTCATATCATCGGTATAACGCTTCATATTAGGCAGACCCATACCTGCGCCAAAGCCGAGAGACCTTATCTGGTCAGGCGCGGTGGAAAAGCCCTCTTGCATAGCCTGTTCAATGTTTTTTATACCTGGACCGCTATCCTTTAAAATTATTTCAATGTGGGTTTCGCACACCTTAACGTCGGCTTCGCCGCCGCCCGCGTGGATAACCATATTAATTTCGCCTTCGTACATAGCGATGGATACACGTCTGATAGTTTCTGGGTCAAGACCCAGTCTTCTTAAGTTTTTTTTGATTTGTATTGATGCTTGCCCAGCCGATGTAAAATCGTTTCCGTCTACATCAAAATGAAAGACAAGTTCTTCGCTCATTTTTTCACCTTGTTTCCTACAAGACCGTTGGTATATAAAAGACCGCAGGCCTCATAAAGACGCTTATCAGAAACCATAAGAACTATACCGCTCTCTCGCGCAAGTTCTATCATTTCTTGGGTGGGTACTTTAGAGCGGACAAAAACAACACAAATCATATCCATCATTTCGGCTGTACGAATAACCTGAGGATTTACAAGTCCGGTAAGTAAAACTGCCTGATCTTTAACAAAGGCTAAAACATCGCTCATAAGGTCGCAACCGCACGCTGAATATACGTGACGATTGGTGTTTTCCTCACAGCAAAGAACCCTTGCTTCAAGAAGTTCTTGCATTTCACTTATCTTCATAAGTTATCTATCCTTTAAATTAGTCAGCGTATTTAGCAAGTATGCTGTCTACATCGTCAACGGTAAGACGTCCGTAAACTTCTTCGTTAACTGTAAGTACGGGGGCTAGACCGCAAGCGCCTATGCAACGGCAAGCGGTAAGTGAAAATTTACCGTCTTCGGTGCATTCGTCAGCGCCGATGCCAAGTTTTTCACTTAATTTGTCAAAAATATCGCCCGAACCTACAACGTAGCAAGCGGTACCAAGACAAACCGAGATATTGTACTTGCCTTTAGGTGACAGCGAGAACTGCGCATAGAAAGTAGCAACGCCGTATACCTTTTCAAGCGATACGCCCATACCTTCGGCAATCATTTCCTGTACTTCAATCGGCAGATATCCGTAAATATCCTGAGCCTTTTGCATAACTACCATAACGTTGCTTTTATCGTGGCAGTTTTCAGCAATAACGGCTTTAAGTTGAGCCTCTTGCTCGGCAGTGCCTTTGAAGGGAAGTTTGCTAATTTTTTTCTTCATAAAAATCTCCTCCTTATAGATTGCGACAAAATATAACAAATAGTTTGTTAAAATTGTATCAACATACATAATAACATATATTTTTTATTTTGAAAAGGGGTTTGTTAAAAAAATCTCAAAATTTTACTAAAAAATTCAGCATTAAAAAAAGCAACAATACCCAAGCGAAATTATCGCTTGGGTACATAGTGACAAATTAATCTTTTAATGCGCGTTCAAGCCAGGTAAAACCTAAATCAAGAGCCGCAAACAAATTATCTTTGGTACTGCTTTTTGAAATACGGTCCTTCATATCTTTATCGGTGTTGCTGTCAAGCAATTGAACAGATATCTTATCGGCAATTTCAAGTTTACCGTCTTTTTTTGAAGAAAGAATTTCAAATCTAACTACATATTTTTCACTCATATCGCCATAGTAAATTTCTTTGCCTTTGCGAACAAGCGGTTTGCCTTTATAGGTTAAAAAGTTTGTTTCAGCCATAGTTGTATCTCCTAATTTAAACTTAAATATAATTTTTGAATATTACCTTAAAATTATAAACCATACATATAAATATGTCAAGATTATAAAATTCACAAAATTGTTGACTTTTGCCACAAATTTTATTAGTATTATATTTGTAAAAATATAGTTTCCGAGAGGATGTAAAAAATGGACAATTCGCAAAAAACA
>CAYOVQ010000070.1:0-6027 GCA_964407485.1 uncultured Ruminococcus sp. | reverse complement strand
TCCACGCAACACCCAATACAGAACGGCGGTATTTTATTTTAAAATCTTTTGAAACAAGATTTTTAAGAAGCGGTGTAAACTTTTTCATATCGCTGAAAAAATTTGCTTTATTCAAGGTAACTTTTGACACTCAACTTTCCTCGCTTTTACATTAAAGTAATATATTGGTACCTATATTATATCATCATCATAATAATATTGCAAGAAAAAAAGCAAATACTAAAAAACGGTGATTATAATGATTTCAACCGTATTAAGAACCGTTATTTTATACATTGTTGTAACATTAGCCATTCGTCTTATGGGCAAGCGCCAAATCGGAGATATGCAACCTAATGAACTGGTAATAACGTTACTTATATCAGAAATAGCGGCAATGCCGCTTCAGGATACCGAACAACCTATGTTTATAGGCATCGCGGCTATTTTTGTTTTAGTTTTTCTCGAAATAGTAATATCCATACTTGCTATGAAAAGTTTTTGTATGCGAAAACTCTTAAACGGCAAATCGGTCGTAATTATAAAAAACGGTGTAATAGATCAACAAGCTATGCAAAATGTGCGTATGACGGTGGTCGACCTTATGGAACAACTACGGGCTCAAAATGTTTTTAATTTAGCCGATGTTGCCTTTGCGGTTTTAGAGGTAAACGGTAATTTAAGCGTATTGCTAAAAAAAGACGCACAACCTGTAACAGTAAAGGATGTTGAGTTAAAACTCCCTGACGATGCCCTTCCCCTCCCTGTTATCAGCGACGGCAAAATCATTTATGAATCATTGCGAGCGTTAGAAATTTCAACGCAAAATTTCAACAAATTATTAAAGCACAAATGTAACAGTCCAAAAGAAATTTTTTTAATGACCCTTGACCGCGACGGTAACCATACGATAATAAAAAAAGGCGGTGAGTCATAATTTTATGAAAAGACTTTTCCCTGCCGCTATAATTTTAGTATTTGTGATATCGGTTTGCGTTTGCGCGCACCTTTATGTTGACCGCGCCTGCGACGAAACACTTAAGGATATAGAAAATTATTATAACAAAAATATTGCTGCCGCCACACTTGAGGATATCTGGCACCAACGCAAAGAAAATATGTCTTTGTTTGTCAATCACGACTTTTTAGACAAAATTTCGGTTTATATCGGTCAGTTAACCCTCACTTCAGCACAAGACAATCCCACCTTTTTTGATACAGTATATAAAAATATTGAATCTGTTTTACAACTCATAAAAGAAGAGCAAAGTTTCGGTCTGCACAGTTTTTATTAAAGCAAATGCATATTTGCCGCTTGAATAACGGTAAATATGCATTATTTTTGCATATTTTACTAAAAAAATTCATTTTTAAAAAATGTTTATGCATTATTGCTTGACAACTGCCATATAATGTGCTAAAATCACTTTATCAACAAATTACATAATTTGTAATTTTTATTTTTCAAATTTGAAATGAGGTAACAAAAATGAAAAACTTAAAGAAAATTTTTGCGGTAGTTTTAGCGCTTTGCTTGCTTCTCTGCTTTGCAGGTTGCGGCGCAAAAGAAGACACCACACTTACAATGGGTACAAACGCAGCATTCCCTCCTTATGAGTATGTTGACGACGACGGCAATATCGTAGGTATCGATGCCGAAATCGCAGCAGCACTTGCTGAAAAACTCGGTATGGAACTTGAAATCAAGGATATGGAATTTGATTCACTTATCACAGCGTGTGCCGGTGGCTCTGTTGACGTTGTTCTTGCGGGTATGACAGTTACCGACGAGCGTAAGGAATCGGTTAACTTCTCTGACTCTTATGCTACAGGTATTCAGGTAATCATCGTTAAAGAAGGTTCTGAAATCGCTACCGCTGATGACCTTGAAGGCAAAATCATCGGCGTTCAGTCAGGTACTACAGGCGACATCTACTGCACAGATGACTACGGTCAGGACTACGTAAAGCAGTACAACAACGGCGCTTTGGCTGTTGAGGCTCTCAAAAACGATCAGGTTGACTGTGTTATCATTGACAACGAGCCTGCAAAGAACTTTGTTGCAGCAAATGAAGGTCTCAAGATTCTTGAAACCGAATACGTAACCGAGGATTATGCTATTGCAATTGCCAAAGAAAACACCGAGTTGTTAGAGAAGATCAACACTGCTATGGCAGAGCTTAAGGCAGACGGCACAATCGATGATATTATTAACAAATATATCCCTGCTGAATAATTTAAACACATTTTAGTTAGACTTTTAGGGGAGCGGCATTTTATGATGTCGCCCCTTTTTAGCGCATTAAAAGAAAGGTTGGTGCTTTAATGGGAGTTATAACTTTTGCAAATTGGATTACCACAGCGCCCGCTTGGATTCAGTCCTGCCCCGAGTGGCTACAAAATTTACTCTTTCAACTTTACCAAACGTTTATATATCAAGACCGTTGGAAATTCTTTACAGACGGTCTTAAAATCACGTTCATCGTAACCATCGGCGCGCTTATTCTCGGCGTAATTTTAGGTCTTATTATCGCAATAATCCGCACCTCGCACGACAGCATAGTCAACAAAAGGCCGCCTTTTATTTTAAGGGCATTAAACACCTTTTGTAAATTATATCTCACAGTAATCCGCGGCACACCTATGATGGTACAACTGCTTATTATGGGCTTTGTCGTTATGGTGCCAAAAAGCGAAACGGGTATGATTATGTGCGGTATTATAACGCTTGGTATCAACTCGGGCGCATACGTTGCCGAAATCGCGCGTTCTGGTCTTATGTCCATAAACGTAGGACAAACTGAGGCTGGCAGAAGCCTTGGCTTTAACTACATTCAGACTATGTGGTACATAGTTATACCACAGGCTATCAAAAACATCTTGCCCGCCCTTGGCAACGAGATGATTACCTTGCTTAAAGATACTTCACTTGTATCAGTAATTGCTCTGCGTGACGTTACAAAGCAGGCGCAAAATATTGTAAGTAAAACCTATCAGGCATACGTTCCTTACATAAGCCTTGCGGTTATATATCTTGTAATAGTAATTATTCTTACGAAACTGCTCGGCATTTTAGAAAGGAGGCTGCGTAAGAGTGACCACTAATGATACTTTAATAAAGGTTGAAAATCTTATCAAAAACTTTGGTAGGATAGAGGTTTTAAAGGGTATCAATTCTGAAATCAAACGCGGCGAGGTTGTAGTAATCATCGGCGCGTCCGGTTCGGGTAAATCAACGTTTTTACGTTGCCTTAACCTGCTTGAATATCCCACCGACGGTAACATTTATTTTAACGATGTGAATATCACCGACCCCGAAACCGATATAAACATTCACCGTCAAAAAATGGGTATGGTATTCCAGCAATTTAACCTCTTCCCCCATATGACAATACTTAAAAATATGACTATCGCGCCTATGAAATTGCTAAAAATGAGTAAAGAAGACGCCGAGTCAAAGGCTATGGCGCTACTCGAAAAGGTAGGTCTTGCCGACCGTGCAGATGCCTACCCATCACAACTTTCGGGCGGTCAAAAACAGCGTGTTGCAATAGTTCGCGCGCTTTGTATGGACCCCGAGGTTATGCTGTTTGATGAGCCTACAAGCGCGCTTGATCCCGAAATGGTTGGCGAAGTTCTTACGGTTATAAAGGACCTTGCCGCCAGCGGTATGACAATGGCAATCGTTACTCACGAAATGGGTTTTGCACGCGAGGTTGCCGACCGCATCATATTTATTGATGAAGGCGTAATCGCCGAAGAAGGTACCCCCGAAGAAATTTTTGGCAATCCCCAATCCCCAAGACTTAAAGAGTTTTTAAGTAAAGTTTTATAAAAAAAGAACCTGCATCAGCAGGTTCTTTTTTATTAAAATCCATTTGGTATTTCAAGTTCACCAAATCCCTCGAAAAATGCTTTAAGTTCTTGCTTCATAATATCTATGCCGCCTTGCTCGTTACTTTCAAAATTCATCGGCATTACAGGGTCGTGAACGCTAAGTCGCAACAAAAACCAACCCTGTTTGGTTGACACTCGTATACCCTCGCGGTTATCGTCTGCAATAACGTATCCGTCGTGTTGCTGTGCAAATTTTTCTAAATCAGCAATCACCTTTTCACCGTAAGTACGGAAATCCTGCGCCTTTATATTAAAGCGATATTCAGCCTCTTCTTGCGGCATCTCCATTGTAGAAAGCAATGCCTTAATATCGGTGCCCTTCGCAAGCTCAATTATGATTTTTGTAGCCAAATATGCACCGTCGTCAAGAAAGTAGTTTTCACGCAGTGCCGCGTGGCCTGAGGTTTCAATGGCAAGCGGACAATCTATCCCCTGCTCGCACAGTTCAATCGCCTTGTTAATAACATTTTTATATCCGCGGCGATAACGGTAGTGAACACCCTTTAAATCGTCCTGAATATACTTTTTAAGTCCGTCAGATGTAACCGAATCGGTAACAATTGTGCCACCCTCTTTGCCACCTAATGCAATATATGCCGCAATAGCAATCAGTCGGTTGCGGTTAATCTCATTGCCGTCGCTGTCAACACAACCAGCCCTATCAACGTCGGTATCAAAAATAACACCAAAGTCTGCGCCGATTGTCTTTACCGCATCACAAATACTTTCTATTGCCTGCTTGTTTTCGGGATTGGGTATATGATTCGGGAACATACCATCAGGCTCTAAAAACTGACTGCCTGAAACATCCGCACCCAGTGGTGCTAAAACTTCGTTTGCATAAAATCCGCCAACACCGTTGCCCGCATCGACAACTATATGGTAACTGTCAAGCGGTTTTTCGCCTTTGCCTACCTCACGGATAATCATATCACGAAGTCGCGCGGCATAATCTGTCATATAGTCACATTTTTCCACTTTGCCCTGTGTCTCGCTAATGCATTCTTGCGCCTGGGAAGCAAGTGTCAAAATCTCGGTAATATCACTGCCCTCAAGACCGCCGCTGCCTATAAAAAATTTAAGACCGTTTCTATCAAAAGGATGATGGCTTGCCGTAATCTGTATAGCGGCATCTGTATGTAAATCTACCGTTGTCATAAACATAGCAGGAGTAGATGCAAGACCGCAATCAAACACGGTAACGCCTGCCGCTATCAACGCAGATTTTACACAGTCGCTTATTCGGTCAGCCGTAATACGCGAATCGTGACCTACTGCAATTTTCAGTTCATTTGCAGGACGACTGAACTTATTTACACACCACACAGCAAATGCTGCGGCAATGTCATATACAGCCTCATTGGTAAGCTCTACTTCCTTACCGCCCAAATCCGATGCGATACCGCGTACATCGGTACCGCTTTTCAAAAACATATAATCCATTATAAACCTCCCGACAAAAATCCTGCCGTAAAATATCCTATTAAAATTAAGGCGATTACCGAAATTGTAATAACCGCCGATTTTATAAATATTCGCCAAAACTCTTTTCTTGCATTTTCTTCTGCCATAACGTCAACGACCTTTCTTATCGAAAGTATTGACTGCAGAGCAAAATTTATACCTCATAGGTGCCGTTTTATGAAATTTCACAAACACCCGCACAGAAGAAAAATTAAACGATACCGCAAAGTAAAAGTTAAAGAATATGCCATACTTTTTGATGACAGCAACCGTCTTATTGATTATATATGCAGCCTTAAAAGCACAGACATTATAAACAGCAGTCTTTATACAAGTCACGGTTGTTATCAACTTTTAATCTCTACCGATAAACCGCAAAGTCTTTTAAAGATTAAAAACATAATTTTTTATGACAGATTGCATATTGATGAAATTAAAACAAGATGCCGCCTTATATGCAAAACCGATACAATTTCAAAATTTCAAAAAGCCTTTAAAGCGCCTTGATTTCTCGCACCTTCGCGCCCATATCATCGGCAGAAAACAAGAAATTACCCGCAACCAATACGTTGGCACCCGCTTCAATTGCAAGTGGCGCTGTCTCGGCGTTTATACCGCCGTCAACCTCAATGTCAATTTCCAATCCCTGACGCTCACATTCAGCCTTTATCGCTTTAATCTTATCAA
>CAYOVQ010000069.1:0-6031 GCA_964407485.1 uncultured Ruminococcus sp. | reverse complement strand
CCATACTTGATTGGTGTAACGAGTATTATGCCGCAAAATACTTTTTTGTAGATAATGGCGCAGGCGGTAATTCGTGGGTATTTCATCAGCAAAAATACATAGAAAAATTCGCTTCTAAAGAGGTTGTAGACCTGCACGATAAATGGTACGACCATCCCGACTTTGCAAATATGTCCTTTAAAGAGGGTATAGAAAGCACAAAACAAAAGGCATTTGACTTTTTATCAGAGTTGGGTTTTACCTATGACGAAGAAAAGGGTATGTACAAGTCAAGCAAACAGGGTAACAAAAGGATTGCTCTTTTTGCGCATCAGGGCTTTGGGCTTTTACTGTTAAGCATTATTTCGTTAATACCGTATCCTACATTCTGCACCCGATTTGATATGACTTACACGGGCGTTACAGTTATAGATTTTCCCGAAACCGACGGATACGTTTTGCCAAAAATAATCACTTTATCAAATGATTCTCATATCTATCGTGAAGGCTTGCCAACAAAATATAACAATGAAAAATACATTTGATACAAGAACAGTTTATCACCGCAAATTTATAATTTGCGGTAACTTTTTATTATTTTTTATAAAAAATCAATAAAAAACATTAAAAAACTATTGAAAAATTTATATATTTGTATTACAATGATAATAGCATTATGTGAATATGGGTTGTTGTTTTTGACTGCGCACTCGGTTTTGACACGTTTTACCCATAATTTACAATATTTGTTAAATTTTTGGGGCAATCCCCCACAAGAAAGGAATGGTTTTTAAATGAATTTATTTAAAAACGCAAACAAGGTGCTGGCTCTTGTAATGGCATTCGCCGTTCTTGCGGTATCCTTGTTCACAGGCACAATAGCCATAAATGCCAATGCTGCATGCTCAACAGAGCCCAACATTGTTTATGCAGTAGGCAGCACCGCTGACAAAACATATCAGTGGAATGCCGCTGACGGCAGATTTATGGATATTGAGGGCAAGACCAACGTAGGTACAGGCACCAAGGATGATCCGTTTATCCTCTCAACCCCTGGTCATGTGCGTTATCTTGCGCAGAACTCTACATATGCCACAACACACGGCAAATATTTTGCTGTTGACCCCAGCATTGACATTATGTGCTTCCAGTATGAAGGCACAATAAAGAATAATGGCGGCATAGATGCGCTTATGGCTATGTCTGCTGAAGAAGTTAAGAGTTTCTTTGAATCTTCTATCAGCAATGTGGTAACACACCAGGGCAACACAGGCACCGAGGCATTTGGCGGTCACTTTGATGGTAACGGTGTAAGGTTTGTTGGTATTTATACTGGATCTTGGGGTCTTTTTGGCAAGGTTTCAGAAGATGCGACCATTACTAACCTTACTATCAGCAACAGCTACATAAAATCAGGTGACTATGCAGGCGGTATTGTTGGCTATGCTCAGTGTTCGACAACATATGAAGCAACCGAGCTTTCTGACAGCAATTGTCCCGGTGTTGTAAGTTTCGAAAATTGCACAGTTTACAACAACTATATCGCATCTACAGGTAACAACCAGCGTGTAGGCGCGCTTATGGGCGGCAGCGCAACCTACATTGGTCTTAAAATGAGCAACTGCTTGGTTTACGGCAACGACGTAGTAGGTCTTAAAGACGCTGCTAACCCCGTAGATATGGATTGCTTGTTCGGTGCTATATCAAGCGGACACAATGGTGACACAGCCGGCTACCCCAACGGTTCATACTCAGATTCTATAATTCTTGACTGCGTACCTTACTCAAGCGTTCAGCTCAACCAGCCGTTTAAGGCAGCTTATTACAGAAATATTTATACCAATATGCCCCAGACCGAGTACACACCAAGTGGTGCAGGCGGTACCCCCGACAGCAGAGTTTGGGATAACTATGATATTACTATAGTCAGTGATGTTAAGGGCGCTGCTGCGGTTGCCAGTATGTCCAAACTTGATTGGTCAAACACTTGGCTTGCAGATGATGACGGCTATCCCGCACTTCGCGCAAACCACGGTGAAATAACAATTACACAGACCGAAAACGGTCACACCGAAACCTGTAACGAATGTGGTTTTGGCGGCGCAGAGGTTGCTTGTATCCCAGCAGACGAAGTTAAAGAAAACGTAATTGCTGCACAGTGCGGCGTACCTGCAAATTATGATTCAGTAGTATGCTGCGCAGTATGCGATAAAGAATTGTCAAGAGAAAAAGTAACCGAAGCAAACATAATTTACTGGGACGGCAATTATGAGACACTTGACACCACCTCTCACACAGGTGAAAAAGACGACCCATACATTATCGAAAATGCAGAGCAGTTAAACTACGTTGCTATGCAGATGGCAGTCGCTGATACTACAGGCAAATATTTTAAGATTGCCGACGGAATTGATGCTATCGTGTTGCAATCATCAGGCGCAGAGGCAATTATGGCGCTTGATAATGCAGATGATGTAAAGGCATATTTTGATAATTTAGATGAGCCGCTTGACTGGATGCAAAACTACGCTTGGAAACAGTTTAACGGTAACTTTGACGGTAACGGCGCGGCAATATACGGCTTGTATGCTACTAACAGAGACGCCAATTATCCACCGTCATTATTCCCGAATATTGACGGCGGCGGCGACGGCACAGGTGTCAGTGGTTCACCGACTGTTGATAATGTAGGTATAACAATTGAAAATGTAATTATAAGAAATTCTTGTTATATTAACACAGGAACTAATGTCAACAACAACCGTATGGGCGCTATCGCAGGTCATACCTACGGTACGGCTGGCGCAGGTTATGTAAACGGTACGGTTAATTTTGATACAATCGAAGTTTCAAACTGCTATATGTCTACCGTTCTTACAGACAAAGCAGGAGCAGGTATTGTAATTGCAAACGGTAGCGACGAGATAATAAACATAAACAACGCTTTAATTTATGGCAACAATGCCACAAACACTGATGGCACAAATCTTCCGATAGTTGCTCATGCAGAAAACAGTCGTAAAGACAGTAGTGACGAAAATTTTGTTTACAACAAGCTTACAAACTCAATTATTTTGGGCACTGCGCCATATAACGTTAACAACTTCCAGACTCGTATGGCAAGTACCGATGCATTTGAAAATGTTTATACCGACGCGGCGTCAGGAACTGTTACATTTAATACAACAAAAAGCGATGGTAATTTCTATACCATGACCTATACCGATTCTGACATTAAGCAGATATCCGGCACAACTCCCGCTGTTATTGCAGCAGAGGCTACAGGTCTTGATTGGGAAAAAGTATGGTTTGCAGGCGCAGAAGAAATAACTCTTCGCGAATTCCACACCGACATTACTGTTGAGGATAACGGTGACGGCACACACAGTGAGGCTTGCACTTGCGGTCTTGTAGGTTTAGAAACATATCACATACCCGGTGAAGTAGTAGAAGAGAATGAAGTGGCTGCTGAGTGTGGCAAGGCAGGTTCATATGATGAAGTAACATACTGCACAGTATGTAATGCAGAAGCATCAAGAGAAACCAAGACAGTTGATGCATTAAAACACGAATATGATGCAACAACAAGCATCTGCAAACTTTGTGGTGATGAATGCACACACGGTACAGAGGGCGACGCTTTTGAGTGGAATTCAAACGACGACGGTACCTGTGATACAGCAGATACAGGTCATATGGTATGCTCAATCTGCGGTTTTACAAGTCCTGAAATCAACAACCCAGACTTTGTAGCAAAAGAACATACATCAGGCGAAGCAGTAGTTGAAAACGAAAATGCGGCTACTTGTAATGAAGAAGGTTCTTATGACGAAGTTGTATACTGTACCGAATGCGGCGAAGAAGTTTCAAGAGAAACAAAAGTTGTTGCTGCAACAGGAAAACACAAATACAATGCAACAACAGGCGCATGCGAGGTTTGCGGAACTGAATGCACACACGGTACAGAGGGCGACGCATTTGAATGGCATTCAAACGACAACGCTACCTGTGATACAGCAGATACTGGTCATATGGTATGCTCAATCTGCGGTTTTACAAGTCCTGAAATCAACAACCCAGACTTTGTAGCAGGTCACACTGCGGGTGAAGCAGTAGACGAAAATGTTATAGCATCAACCTGTACAACAAAAGGTTCATGCCAAAAGGTTGTATACTGTACAGTATGCGGTGAAGAAATTTCAAGAGAAACTGTTGAACTCTCGCTTGATTCTGACAACCACGCATTTGATGATGCCAAGGATGCAGATTGCAACAACGGTTGCGGTTATACTCGTGAAGTTTACACACCAGGTGACGTAAACGAGGATGAAACTATTAACAACAAAGACCTTGCATTGATTATGCAAAACATCAATGGTTGGGATGTAGAAATTAATACAGATGCTGCCGACGTTGTTAGAGACGGCAAAATCAACAACAAAGACTATGCATTGCTTATGCAGTACATCAACAAGTGGGATGTAGAATTAGGTTAATTCTTACGCATAGTTAATATAAAACACCCGTTGTAGTGATACAGCGGGTGCTTTTCTTTTTTGTGCATAATGCAATAAAATTGTGAAATTTTTATTACTTTACAAATTAATTATTATGTGATAATATACATACAGAATGATACCCGATAGGGCTAAATAGCCTGACAAACGGCAATTTTTTTGCTAAAATAAGCCCTCAAGGCTTGAAATGCGTCAGTATTACAAGGCTTTTTGGCAAAGATAAAGGGGAATTTTATCCGCCAAAACCTATTTGTCTCTATCGGGTGTCATTCTAGTGTTTTGAAAAAATCAAAACCACAACAGAAAGGGGATTTTTAAAAAATGAAAATGGTTTTTAATGTAAAAGACAAGCCTAAATTTTCACAACTTATTGTCTTTGCGATTCAGCAACTTCTTGCTATTATGGCGGCAACAATTGCAGTACCCGCAATCGTGGGTAACGGTATGACTGCATCTGCGGCGCTCTTTGGCGCAGGCGCGGGTACCATTATTTATCAGTTATTTACAAAATTCAGAAGCCCTGTATTCTTGGGTTCGTCCTTTGCTTTTATCGGTTCGATGGTAGCGGCATTTGCAGGTGCTACTTCAATGCAGTTAGGCTTTTTAGGTCTTATTATTGGTGCTGTTTTTGCAGGTCTTGTTTATGTTGTTATTGCTTTGGTTGTTAAATTTGTGGGTGTTGGTTGGATTAACAAACTTATGCCCGCGGCAGTTATCGGCCCTACAGTAGCGCTTATTGGTCTTTCACTTGCAGGCGCCGCTGTTAAAGATGTTTTCTCATATGGTCCGCAGGACGATAACGGCTCATTTATTATGACTACAAATATTTGGGTATCGCTTGTTTGCGCTCTTGTTACACTTTTTGTTGTTGTAATTTGCTCAACTTATGGCAAAAAGATGTTAAAACTTATTCCGTTTATTATCGGTATTCTTGCAGGCTATGCTGTAGCGCTTGTGTTTACGGTAATAGGTGTTGCTACCAATAATGCGAATCTTATGGTTATTGATTTTGCGCCTTTTAAAGCACTTGTTGCAGAGGGTGTTAGCGTGGGTACGTTTTTTGCAGTTCCTGATTTCACATTCCTTACCGCGATTAAGGGCATAAAAGATTTTGACTGGTCTTATGTTGCAACCGTTGCAGTGGCTTATATACCTGTTGCATTTGTTGTATTTGCCGAACACATTGCAGACCATAAAAATCTTTCTTCTATAATCGAACACGATCTTCTTGAAGACCCAGGCCTTCACAGAACACTTCTTGGTGACGGTGTTGGCAGTATGGTAGGCGCAATATTTGGCGGTTGCCCCAATACCACATACGGCGAGTCGGTTGGTTGCGTTGCGATTACAAAGAATGCTTCGGTTGCTACTATTACCGCTACCGCAATAATTTCAATACTTGTTTCGTTTATTTCACCATTCGTTGCGTTCCTCGATTCAATTCCGGGTTGCGTAATGGGCGGTGTGTGCATTACACTTTACGGCTTTATCGCTGTAAGCGGTCTTAAAATGATTCAAAAGGTTGACCTTGAGAA
>CAYOVQ010000068.1:0-6087 GCA_964407485.1 uncultured Ruminococcus sp. | reverse complement strand
GCTTCATTTAGAACACGTAAACCATATTTACTGTCATTAATTAAATTACTTTCAGAAACGGTAAGATCTTCACCAACTAACTTTTTTGTAATTGCATTTGCAATTTGTGTCGTTTTATTTCTTTCACCAAGTTCTATAAGTCTTAATTCAGCTGCTGCAGAAATTTTAGACTTATCACTTTCCTGCGGTACAGTTTTAAGGCTTTCGACCAACGTCTCAAGTTGCGTGCCTGTAAGATTTTTGTCGCTCTTTAATCTTTCACTGTATTTTGTTGCTAATTTATATGCCAGACTGTTTTCAGGCGCGGCAAGACCTGCTTCAATTAACCCAGAAGTTGCCCCGCCATAGATTGATTTTGTCTTTTGGTTTTTAATAATTGTTTCAACTGCCGCCGCAGGTATGTTCTCAAACATACCTGCTGACAGCATACCTAATAACCCCGAGTAAGCAACTGCGCCCCAATCTATACCGCCCCAGTATTCAACATCAGTATTAGTTGCAAGGCTCTTAAAGATAGGATCAAGTATTTCCTGTATACTCTCCTCCACGCCTTCCGAAAGCAGTTTTCCGCCGTATTCTAAAGCAAATTTAGCAATACCGTTATCAATGCCTTGTATTGCTTTATTAATTACATTGCCCGAAATTTTACCGCCTAAACTGCTGATACCGCCAATCAAATAAGAAAGTCCCGCTTCTGAGGCGCCTACTGATACCGAATAAAAGCGTGCTTGATTTTCATCAAACCCTGACCGTAATGCCTCTTGATACGCGCCACCGGCAGAGGATAAACCCACAAGGCCTGCACCAATCACAGTGCCTGAACCAGGTGCCACAGCATTTGCTGCCATTGATACGAGTATAGAAGGAACCTGATGAGCCGTTGTGTTTATAAGGTCATAACCAATTTGTCCTATTATACCATCGCGCTCGACAACGTCTTCCCTAATTTTTGTATTAGCCATTTGCGTTGCCGTTTCTGGTATATATGTATCATTTTTAAAAAATGACTTTTCCAACGCTTCCATATTGTCGCCAAAGGACTGCAAGCCCGCGTGTGCCGTATAAGCATATTGAAAAAACGGAAGATTTTTTATTTCCTTTCTTATTATATCCGAAGTAACAGCGTTATACTGCGTTTTCAAATAATTTAAATATTTTTCGGCAGTACCGCTTTCAATTTCATGATAATATTCTTTGCCAAGATAATAGTTATACAATTCAACCTGTTTGTCTGTCATTTGCAAAATAGCGGCAATTTCAGCCATACTGTCATCTGCAAGATTTAAAGCGATTTTTTTTGACAAGCCTTTCGGATTTCCTATATAGTCTGCGTACATTTCACGTACTTTTTCAACTGGATTAAGCGCTTTGTGCGGTGCAAGTTGTTCACCACTTAAATTCTGACTGCTTAAATTTTTACCAATGTCTGCCCACTTTAGAAATTCAGGATCATAATTTTTTGAAGTTTTATCTCCAACAGCCGTCATCGTTACCAAATTTTTTGAATGCTCGGATAAATTCAGTATCTGTTTCTTTTGTTGCAACAATAAATTTAACTCATCAATACTGTCACAACTGTATTGAGTTAGAATTTCATCAACTTTTTTCTTGTTCTCTTCTCTGATTTCAACGTTCAAAACCAAATTTTTAGATAACCGCTCAATTTTTTCGGCCTCTTTTATCTTTTTTTCCAAGTCTTTTATTTCACTGTTTAGAGCAGCATCATCAACATTTGTATATTGCGAAAATTCAAACACACCATATTCTTTATAATACTCATCCGCTTTTTTTGCATCATTTAAAATCTTTTTGTCCTCATCATCAAGCGGTGTATAGTTTCGCGATATGACACTTGGTTCATATTTATATCCGCCCATAACGGCATATTCGTTTGGATTTGTTGCCTGAAAATCTGCTCTCTCTTTTTCGCTTTTCCAGCCGTGAACCTGTGCTATGGAGTCTAAGGATATTTTACCGCCCACAATCTCACCAAAAAGCGCCTTATTCTGCGCCTCTTTCTGCACCTTTTCTGCTGCTGTAAGTCCGTCATGGGTTGTATTAACGGTAAATCGGCTTGTAGCGCTTTGTGTAGACGTGTTCGCAATACCACCTGCGATGGCTCCGTTCTTTTTCGTAACTACCTCAAAATTCGCCATTTAATATCTCCTTTGTCAGTCAATTAATTTCTTTTCTTCATCGGTCATTTTTATGTACTTATTTACACTTCCGTCCCAATAATAGCAATCTTTACCGTTGGTAGTCCAAACTTTTTGGTTTTGTCCGTTAAATGTAATAGTCGCATTACCATACTGTTTCAGACTAACGCCATTAATATTATTCGGTTGGTATCCGTTACTAAACACCTTGCTTTTGTCAAATTCGCCCCACTCATCCAGTACATCCTTATTAATATTATTGGTAAATGGGTTAGTTCCTGCACGCATCGTAACCGAATTTCCGTTAATATCTGTATATACAACATTACCGTTACTGGCATATGTAGTATTTGCCAATTCACCGTAATTGACTTTATAAATTTTATTTTCTGCCGTATTCGTGCTCGCCGCAATCGCAGCCGTATTCACCTTTGCCGCCGCTTCCTGTTCAGCCTCATACATCGCGGTATTTGCCTCAACGTTCGCACTATATATATCATACGCATTACTGTGTGCCTGTTCTTCGATATCGGCGTCAAGTTTTGCAAGGCTTGTAATTCTGCTCTGTTCAATGTCCGCCAGAGACGAGGTCAATTCTTGCGTCAACGTATCAAGGGCGCTTTGTTTGGCAAGGTCAATCTTACCTTTTTGATTTGCATAAGAAAGTTGTGCGGCCGTCTGTTGTGTGCGATTAAGACCCGAATCGGTAAGACCTAAATTAGCGTTCTTTTCAGCAATCTGCTTTTCGTTTATTAATTTTTGCACGGCATTACGTTCATATTCGCTTTCATAAGCCACCTTTGTATCGTCTATCGCCTTGTCATATTGGTCATTTTCCACTGTTTTTTGACTGTCATACGTTTTGTTTATAGCGTCCTGCTGTGTCTTTTTTGTATCGGCAAGACCTTCTTTTTGTTTTTTATATATTTCGTCATAATCTGTCGAATAATAACTCGCCATTATTTACTTCCCCCTAACAATCTGTATTGCATCGCAAGTCCGTCTACCGATAGCGGACCGTTACATTCAAGTTTTACACCAAATTTACGTACCGCACGTATGCACGGGTAAATATTTTTTTGTCTTACAAACATCGCGTCGCGCTCATCAGTGTCGGCGCCTACAGGTGTTACCGTTTCGTTCTCACTGCCAACGTCGGCAACAAAGGTAACATTTATCGGTACTCCGCCGTTATTACCCAAACCAATGCTTACACGTTCTATATTTTTCATATAATTAGCCGCCGAAAAATCAAAAAGTTTAGTTTGCACTGCAGATTTAACCGATATTTCTTTTATTGTTTTTTCATTTTCGCTGTTCAAATACGTAATCTTATCCGATCCTATGGCATTATCCTTTTTTAAAGCACTAAAATACAGTTTAAAAGCAGTGTCTTTAGGTCTTGGAAAATACACCGCTATAATAGCATTATTAATCTTGTTATAGCATGGCATTTCATCATTATCAAAATAGTGCTCGGGCAATAGCGTCCAATAATACCACGGTATCAAACAGTTTGCATTTTCGGTTTTAGAATAACTGTATACATATGTATAGCCGTAACTGTTATAATCCATAAGCCACGCTTCGTCGCCTATAATAAGCATATAATACCCTTCAAAATCACACGCGGTAGCGCCGATTAACTCTTGCACGGTATATTGCTTTAATTTTCGTTCAATCATTGCCGATACGGGATATATTGTCATTTCACTATATTGATTAGCAGATACCAGCGTATACACACTACCGTCGCTGTTAAGCCATACAAGACGGTTTCGGCACAACTGCACAGTATCGGGACAATCGCAACCAATAGCAGAGTGTAGTGTCACGATTGGAAAATACACGCTGTTTGCCTCATAATCTATCACAGTCTGATTAATCAAATCATCGGCCGTAATTTCATTATTAAAAACATAGTACGAATAATACGTTTCGTTTGGTTTAAAAATAATGAGATTTTCACCCTGCTTACCAAATGCAGTTACAGGTTGCGTATTATTACCCACATAAGCATAATTATTTTCAGGGAAATATAGCGGATTATCAAGCGAAGACCAAAGCACCAAAGCCTGTTCGCTTTCATCAGTATTACCGCACAAAAACAGACGTGACCCACCGTTTATACCGTTAGCCTCACCACCAAACCATGTGTACTGCGTCATACCAAAAACTTTATTTCTTTGCTCAACGGGTTCATATGTAACAACTATTTCTAAATTATTTTCAAGATATAAAGCATCTTCTTCTATTAACATCCAATCTTTATATACAGGTCGGTTTAAAGTGTCATCCTCGTTTTTGAAACCCAAAGAAAGTGAAAATATATTTTCGTTAACATTTTCGCTTGTCCTTACTGCCATTTTTAATTTATCGGTATCATTAAAATCGGATTCCCACACCAATGTGTTTTTTTGAGATATCGATATTACGTGCTCAACCGCCTCCCCCGAAGAATTAATAATTTTGGCTTTTATTTGCTCTATTGCAGTTGCCTGAATAGATGGTAAAACAAAAAAGTAAAAATGATTTCCGTCATCCGTTACACCAGGATTTACGGTAGAATAAATATATTTTGCAGAATTGCCTATAATATTAAAACTTTCAAACATTACCCCTGAATAACTGTTATATCCGGGACCCATTTTACCTTCTGTCATAACCGTGGGGATATAAAAATCATCTTTTGAAACCTTTTCCCAATCTGTTGCACCGTTTTTATAATCCAGTTTCCAAACAGTATAATCGGATATATAACAATACAAAACGCCGTCTTTTTCTACAACAAAATAATCACCTTTTTTAGACCTATTTATATAGCTCACACCAAAAGCAGTATTTTCATTCTGCCACCAGAAAAAAATGCTTATATTATCAAAAAAAGCAATTTGAAAACTGACCAGCACCGCGTCATTGTATGTAATTTCAGAATGAACTTTTGCATTTTTTCTCTCATACAAGCTGTTGCCAAACACACCTTCAAGTTCACCGCACGAAGTATCAAACATCGGTCTAGTCCTCAACATTCCGTCTTTATACCACATATTTAAACAGTCGGTCAGTTGATTATCTCTTACTCCCGTAAGGTTATCACGTAAATTTAAACCGCCCGAGAGTTCAGGTATATTTACCTCTCGGCGCGGCTGTTTGTTTATCATTGGATATTTCATCTTCTCATCCTTTCTTTCGTTCTTTATTCCCCTTGCCTTCCTCTCACGAGGAAGGTGGCACCCATAGGGTGACGGAAGGAGAGATTAAATATTGTGCCGCATGTGGCACACAATACCTTTTCGCCATTCACACTTACCTATTTTCTCAACATTCAGGATGCGGCAAAATATTCTTAACCTTTTCATACCGCGTAAGTCCCGCCCTGCGCGAATTATATAACTGCGCAAAAAACTGCTGTTGGTCACCGTCATTTTCACTGCGCGCTATATGCATAGCAAGTCCATATAAAAACACGTCGCCGATAGCCATTTCGGGCAGTTTTATTTTGTCAGAGAGCGACTTTATCGGTTCAAAATCACCTGTATTACATATACGCCATAAATCGCCGTACACAAGGTTCACGGTAACTACCGCCTTGTTTCGCAACCTACGTGTCAGTTCGCTGTTACCGTCACTGTCGGTATAACCTAACATCTTTAACGCATCATTTAAAAGAATATTTGCTTTCATCATAAATCACCTACTACGTTTGTATTTTGTCGAGGCGCCTTACCACCGTTTCTCATCATCGTCATAACTCTCTGTTGGTCTTCGGGGGAAAGGCTCATCAATTGTTCATAAACCTGCGGATTGTTCTGTTTAATATATTCAATCACTTCGCCATCGGTTATATCATCGGGTGTTACATCGGTTTGTGTATGCTGTACCATTGCCTGTTGCTGCTCTGCCGCCTGCTGTGCCGCCGCGGCTTGTTCTT
>CAYOVQ010000067.1:0-6128 GCA_964407485.1 uncultured Ruminococcus sp. | reverse complement strand
CAGCCGATTGCTTGACTATACAAGCAACCCTCACGACGTTGCTGACCCGTGGTATTCGGGTGATTTTGCTACTACCGAGCGCGAGGTGCAAGAGGGTTGTAAAGCGTTGCTACAGCATTTAATCAATAAATAAATTGCGACATCTAAATTTCAGATGCCGCAATTTTTTATTCTTTTTCAAACCCTATAAGTATTCCGCCTTTTTCGGCATAAAAACTGCAAAGTCCACCGCAGTCATATATTTCAATATCTATATTACCAAATTCTTTTATAAGCGCTTGTTTTACACTTTTGGCAAATTCGGGGTTAATACAGTGCGCAATACGCACCTTGCCGCCCCAAAATCCCTCTTCGCGCATATGGTTTATAATTGTAAGCCGTGACTTTGCTTCACCGCGGCATTTATCGAGCGGTTGCAAATCACCCTTGTCACTTGCTTTGCCCACTACACGAATACCCAGCAGTCCTGCGGCTTTGGCGGTAAGGTGACTTACTCTGCCATTGTTGGCAAGGTTTTTCATAGACTCTAACATGAACATAAGTCCTGTTTTTGAGGTGTAGGCGGTTATCTCATCACAAATGGCTTCATATTCATTTCCCTCATTAATCAGTGCTGACAGTTTTTCTATAATAAGTTTCATTTCAGGTCCTGTTGATAGAGAATTAATTACAAAAACCTTGCGGTCAGGATACTGTTCTTCATATAACTGTTTTGCAACACACGCGGCATTGTAACAACCCGAAAGTGTTGCTGTAATGGTAACGCAAAAAATTCTGTCCGCATCGCCAAAAGCAGTAAGCCATTCGTCTGTATTGGGGCAAGAGGAAGACGATTTGCCCTTGTAATTTAAAAGGTCATCAACCATAGCGGCAACATCAAGATAACGGTCGTCACAGTATTCTTTTTGCGCGGTTACTATTTTAAGCGGCGCTACGGCAAACGGTGTACGGTCAAAATTTAGCATATCCGAGGATGAATCGGTAACAATTTTAAAATTCATAAGAAATCTCCTTTGCAAAACGATGTGACAATTATAAATCAAATATGAAAAAGGGGGCAACCTACTGTGTTTTTTGATAATTCTACTGATGAAAAATCACACTCTACTCACAAGAGAATGGTAATAAATAAGGGCTTTTTTAATAGATTTTCGATTTTCAATTTTTAACTTGCAATTTTGATATTGCCTTTATTTGTAAAATAGGGTATACTAATATGATGAATATATTTAAAGATGCAAGGCGGTGAGAAGTATTATGAATATTAACGTTGGCGATGTTATACAAATGAAAAAGAACCACCCATGCGGCTGTAATACCTTTACGGTGCGACGTGTGGGTATGGATTTTAAAATTTGTTGCAACGGTTGCGGTCATGAGGTAATGCTTCCGCGAAAAACCGTCGAAAAGAGTATAAAAAAGATATTAACTGTCAGTGGAGAGAATAACTAATGTTTGAAAAATTATCTGCGGTAGAAAACCGCTATGAACAAATAGGCGTAGAACTTACCCGTCCCGAAGTGGCAAGTGATAACGCAACCTTTACCAAACTTATGAAAGAGCATAGCGAACTTACCCCCATAGTTGAAAAATACCGCGAATATTGCGCGGCGGTAAAGGCAGAACAGGAAGCCCTCGAAATGCTTGAAGCAGGCGGTCTTGACAAAGATTTTAAAGAACTTGTCGAAGAAGAACTTACTGATGCAAAAGAAAAAATTGCAACCAGTGCTGATGAACTTAAAATTTTGCTTTTACCAAAAGACCCTAATGATGACAAAAACGTTATTGTCGAAATTCGTGGTGGAGCCGGCGGTGAAGAGGCGGCGCTTTTTGCGGGCTCGCTTTTTAGAATGTATTCGATGTATGCCGAAAGTAAACGTTGGCATATTGACATTACCAACGCTAACGAAACCGAACTTGGCGGCTATAAAGAAATAAGTTTTATGATAGAGGGCGCGGGCGCATATTCACGTTTTAAGTATGAAAGCGGTGTTCACCGCGTTCAGCGTGTGCCCGATACCGAAACACAGGGCAGAATTCACACATCTACCGTAACGGTTGCCGTATTGCCCGAAGCCGACGAGGTAGAATTTGAACTTAACCCTGCCGACCTTAAAATTGACACTTTCCGCTCCTCTGGCGCGGGCGGTCAGCACATCAACAAAACGTCATCCGCTATCCGTGTAACGCATTTGCCAACAGGCACTGTGGTTGAATGTCAGGACGAGCGCAGTCAGTTTAAAAATAAGGATAAGGCTTTAAAGGTACTTCGCGCGCGCCTATACGATGCCGAAAAAGAAAAGGCAGATGCCGCTATAGCATCTGACCGTAAGGCGCAGGTTGGTACAGGTGACCGCAGTGAGCGAATACGCACTTATAACTATCCTCAAGGTCGCGTTACCGACCACCGCATAGGTCTGACGCTATACAAAATAGATAGCATTTTAAACGGTGATATTGATGAGATTGTAGACGGTCTTACCACACATTACCGTGCAGAAGCCTTAAAGGCGCAGGAGAATTCTTAAATGATAACGCAAAAGTTAGATGCCATTGCCGATTATAGCGGCACTGTAAATGCAGCATCTCAAATTTTAAAGCAGGGCGGTGTTGTGGCTCTGCCTACCGAAACGGTTTACGGACTTGCGGCATCCGCTTACAGTGATGATGCAATTAAATCTGTATTCACCGCAAAAGGCAGACCGCAGGACAACCCCCTTATAGTCCATATCTCTGATATCGATATGCTAAATGATGTGGCTTGCAATATACCCGATGCGGCATACCGTTGCGCCAATGCTTTTTGGCCCGGTCCCTTTACAATGGTATTGCCAAAGGGTAACAATGTTGCCAACAGCGTATCGGCAGGGCTTAATACGGTGGCTGTAAGATACCCAAGTGAAAAAACAGTCTGTGATATTATAAAGTTGAGCGGTCTGCCGCTCGCTGCGCCAAGCGCTAATACGTCGGGCAGACCCAGCCCCACCACAGCCGCGCACGTAATAGACGACCTTGACGGCAAAATCGACGCAGTGGTTATGGGCGGGGACTGTGCGGTTGGTGTCGAGTCAACCGTTGTGTCTCTTGTAGGTGACAAACCTCGTCTTTTGCGCCCAGGCGCCGTAACACCCGAGCAACTAAAAAAGGTTTTACCCGACCTTGTTATTGATGACGCGGTGCTTGAGAAATTAAAAGATGGCGAAAAAGCGGCATCCCCAGGTATGAAATACAAACACTACGCACCCAAAACCGAGGCTTTTTTGGTAGAAGGGTGCAGTAACAGTTTTGTAAAGTTTGTAAATAGTAAAACCGATTGCGCCGCCATTTGTTTTGAGGAAGAATATTACAGTATTAATATTCCAAAAATTTCTTACGGTAGTAAGCGAGATGAAAGCACACTCGCTCAAAACGTTTTTTCGGTTTTGCGCGATATTGATACCTTAGCAGCAGGTGAGGTTTATATTCATGCGCCAAGCAAAGACGGTGTAGGTCTTGCGGTTTATAACCGACTTATCAGAGCGTGCGGATTTAAGGTGATAAAATTATGAGTTTTGTAATAGGTCTTACAGGTCCGACAGGCGCGGGCAAAAGCAGTGTAACGGCAGTAGCCGAAAATTTAGGCTTTAAGGTTATCAACTGCGACCGCTTTGCGCGTATTGCTGTAGAAAAGGGAAGTGCGGGGCTTACCGCCGTGGTCGATGTTTTTGGCGAACATATACTTAATTCCGACGGTACGCTTAACCGCGGGGCGCTTGCAAACGAAGCGTTTGGTTCACCCCAAAATACCGAACTTTTAAACAAAACGCTGTTGCCTTATATTATTATGCTAATAAAAAAGGAAATTGATTCCCCACTGGTACTGCTTGACGCGCCTACGCTTTTTGAAAGCGGCGCCGACAGCCTTTGCGATGATGTAATAGTCGTGCTCTCTGACGAAAAGACACGCAAAAAGCGCATTATAGAGCGTGACGGCATAGATGAAGCGGCGGCAACGCTTCGTATGAACGCGGGAAAAGACGATGATTTTTATATAGAAAAATCAAACAATATAGTGTATAATGATTGTGAACTTTCGGTTTTCAATTTAAAAATACAAAAACTTTTAACTAAATTATTGGAGGAATATAATAATGTCTGATGAAGTAAAAAACTTAAAAGAAAAACTTTTTTACGAAAAAAAGAACGGTCTGCTTAAAGCAGATGATGATACACTTGCTAAAATGCAGGAATATTGCGAGGGATACAAGGCATACTTAGACGCAGGCAAAACCGAGCGCGAGGCTGTGACTGCAGCAATCGCCATTGCCGAAGCAAAGGGATTTGTTCCTTTTGTAATCGGCAAGCAATATAGCGCAGGTGATCGTGTTTACTTTAATAACCGCGGCAAAACGGTTGCTTTTGCGGTAATTGGTAAAGACTCTGCCGACAAGGGCGTTAACATTACAGCCGCTCATGTCGACTCACCCCGTCTTGACCTTAAACCTAATCCGCTTTATGAAGAACTTGAACTTGCGCTGTTTAAAACCCACTACTATGGCGGTATCAAAAAATATCAGTGGACAGCGTTGCCTTTGGCACTTCACGGTGTATTTGCTAAAAAGGATGGCAGTGTAGTAGAGGTTAATATAGGTGAAGATGATGCCGACCCAAAATTTGTTATCAACGACCTTTTACCTCACCTTGCGCGTGAGCAAAGCAAACGCACACTGTCAGATGGTATCCGCGGTGAAGAACTTAATGTACTTATCGGCAGTATGCCTTTTAAGAGTGATGAGGGTAGTGAACTTGTAAAACTTAATATTTTAAAACTTCTTAATGAAAAATACGGCATTACCGAAGAGGATTTCCTTTCGGCAGAACTTGAACTTGTACCTGCCGCAAAGGCTTGTGACATCGGTTTTGACCGCAGTCTTATAGGCGCTTACGGTCAGGACGACCGCGTTTGCGCTTATCCTGCGCTTACTGCTATTCTTGAGGTAGAAGCACCCCAAAAGACCGCTATTGCTATCCTTACCGATAAAGAAGAAATCGGATCTATGGGCAATACAGGTTTGCAGTCAGACTTTTTAAGTCACGTTATTCACGATATCTGCGTAATGCAGGGTTGTGATGAAACGGTGGCAAAACGTCATTCAAAATGCTTGTCAGCCGACGTTAACGCAGGTACCGACCCCACATTCCAAGACGTTATGGAGCGCAGAAACGCAAGTTTCTTAAACTATGGTGTGGTTGTTACCAAATACACAGGTGGCGGCGGAAAGGGTAGCACATCTGATGCTTCTGCCGAATACGTTGCAGAGGTTCGAGCAATGCTTGATAATGCGGGAATTATCTGGCAGACAGGTGAGCTCGGCAAGGTAGATGCAGGCGGCGGCGGTACGGTTGCTATGTACGTGGCAAATCTGGGTATCGACGTTATTGACCTTGGTGTGCCCGTGCTTTCTATGCACGCGCCATATGAGACAACAGCAAAACTTGACGTATATATGTGCTACCGCGCAATGTATGAGTTTATGAAATAATCATAAATCAAAAATACGAAATTAAATGTAAAAACCTCTGTTTCAAATTAAGAAACAGAGGTTTAATTATTTGTTTTAGGGTTATTGGTTCTACCTAAAATGTAATCAATAGATACTTTATAATAATCTGCAAGCTTTATAAGATGCTCAAGCGGTATACTTTGATAGCCGCGTTCGTATCTGGAATATACAGTTTGCTTAATACCCAAAATTTCAGCAACGTCAGCTTGCCGCATATCTCGGTCTTCTCGTAAATCTTTTATTCTTTGAAAAAACATATAATACCACCATTCTTAGTATTAATTAGTACTACTTGACAATAACATAAAAAGTGATATAATATTTTCTTATAGTACTTATAAGTACTAAATGCGAATTGTGGGAGTTTTTTATGAAAAAATTATTGCTATTTTTACTTGTTGCAACGCTTATTGTATCAGCGGTGCCAATTGGCGCATTTACGCTTACTGTTGCCGCAGAAACCGATGGGTATTATACCTATACTGTATCAAATGGTAAAGCCACTCTTGATAGTGTTGACAGTTCAATTACCGGTGATGTAACCATACCTAAAACTTTGGGCGGCTATCCCGTTACAAGTATAGG
>CAYOVQ010000066.1:0-6659 GCA_964407485.1 uncultured Ruminococcus sp. | reverse complement strand
TTTTTTATGAGCGAACAACTGAATGTTTAACTTTAACATTATCTACACCTCCGTAATAATCTTGATTCGTTTACTGTACTGTTTTGAAAGTTCTGTCAGATGAAGTCTTAATCCCTCAAGCACTGCGACTGTCTTTTGGGTGGGGGCCTTGACCTCGACACGCATTAATGCATCGTCAAAATCAATCTTACACCTGTCGCCGACTATCTCGGTTATAGTGTTTGCCGTCATATATGCCGCGCTTGATACTGCAGCACATACAATCTTGCCCTCGATGTCATCGGCATCGATTGAACTGTGACCAATGATTTCAAATCCGCAGAGACCTTCGTCTTTTAACAGAAATTTTACACGTGTCATACTAATTAGCCGATTTCGGTAATCTGTACTTTTGTGTAAGGCTGTCTGTGACCCATCTTGCGTGAACTGCTCTTCTTGGGCTTGTAGGTAAATACTGTTACCTTTTTGCCCTTACCGTTTTTAAGAACGGTGCCCTTTACGAAAGCATCTTTTACATAGGGCTTACCAACCTTTAAAGTTCTGTTGCTTACAGCAACTACCTTGTCGAAGGTTACCTCTGAGTCAACCTCTGCGTTAAGTTTTTCAACGTAGATAACGTCGCCGTTTTCTACACGATACTGCTTACCGCCTGTTTCGATAATAGCGTACATTTTTTACACCTGCCTGATATTTTACAGTCTCGCTAAAGATAGGCGTGCGGCTAAAATTTTAGGCGCAACTTATAAAGCCCACAATATGCGGCTTGAGTATTTTATCACAAGACAATGCGTTTGTCAAGAAAATATTTTAAAGTTTTTTGGTCGGCGCATTTATATGTTGTAATTTTATTTTTTTTGTGATATTATAAATGTAATTATATTCATAGAAAGAAGTTTCACCTATGGCAGAAATTATTACAAACGAAAAGAAAAAGGTTTTAAGTTGCATTCAGCCGAGCGGTATGTTAACGCTGGGCAATTATTTAGGCGCGCTTAAAAATTGGAAAAATATGCAAGAAGAATTTGACTGCACCTACGCGGTAGCCGACCTGCACGCTATAACCGTGCGTCAGGAACCAGCAAAACTGCGCGCACAAATTTACTCAACGTACGCAATAATGTTAGCGTTGGGATTAGACCCTGAAAAGAGCACCCTCTTTATCCAATCGCACGTTGCCGAACATACAGCGCTTTCGTGGTTGCTGTCTTGCAACACACAGTTTGGCGAAATGTCACGTATGACACAGTTTAAGGATAAATCGGCGCGTCACGCCAACAATGTAAATGTAGGTCTTTTCTCATATCCCGTGCTTATGGCAGCAGATATACTTCTTTATCAGCCCGATTTTGTTCCCGTAGGCGCCGACCAGAAGCAACATCTTGAAATTGCGCGCGATATTGCAATCCGCTTCAACAATCTTTACGGCGACGTATTTAAAATCCCCGAGCCGTATATCGCCAAAGCAGGCGCCCGTGTTATGTCACTGCAAGACCCTACCAAAAAGATGTCTAAATCTGATGAAAATCAAAATGCATGGGTGGCAATACTTGACAACCGTGATACCATTATCCGCAAATTCAAGCGCGCCGTGACCGACAGTGAAGCGTGTGTCCGTATGAGCGAGACTCAACTCGGTATATCTAACCTTATTACTATCTACAGTGTTATAACAGGCAAAACACCCGATGAAGTAGAACGCGAATTTGAGGGCAAGGGTTACGGTGACTTTAAGTTGGCAGTAGGCGAAGCCGTTGCCGACGAACTTGCGCCCATTAAGGCAGAGTATGACCGCATAATATCTGATAAAGCAGAACTTGAACGCATCTTCCGTGAGGGTGATGCCCGCGCCGAAAAAATTGCTCGCAAGACGTACTTTAAAGCAATGAAAAAGGTTGGCTTTGTATTATGATTTTTTCACCCTGCGAAAACCAAAAGGTTAATACAACGGTCGAAAATTTTATAAAGTCACACCGCATACCTCACGCTATACTTATCGAGGGTGAAAACAGTAACGTCAATCTTGATTTGGCGCTTTATATCGCCACAGCGGCTGTTTGCGAAAGCGAAAATGCCCCTTGCGGCGAATGCAGAGCGTGTCATCAAGCAAAAGTAGGCTCCCATCCCGATATAACCCGTGTGTCTGCCCTTGACGGCAAAAAGTTTTTAAGCGTTGCTCAAATACGTGAACTTCGCGCGGATGCTTTTATAAAGCCGCATTCGGCATCTCACCGTGTTTTTGTAATAGAAGATGCCCACCGTATGAACGAGCAAGCGCAGAATGCACTGCTTAAAGTTCTTGAAGAGCCGCCGCAAAGCGTTATCTTTATACTACTTGCGCCGTCAAAGACGATGTTGCTAGATACAATAATTTCACGTTGCGTACTGCTGTCGCTACTAACATCAAAAACCGATGATAACACCCACCGTGAAAATGCAAACAATTTTATAGACCTACTTATTTCGGGCAGTGAGTACCAGATGATAAAACTGCTTACCCCGCTTGAAAAAAGCCGTGCCGATGCAGAAGCGTTTTTTTCAGAACTTGCAGTGTGCGTTGCCGACCAACTTTGCAAAGGCTCGTCCCACGCGCGTGTGCTTGACCGCCTTTACGACGACACAAAATATTATTTAGACCTTTTAGCAACCAACATTAATATGCCATTGCTTATAAGTTTGGCGACAAGCCGTTCAAAAGGTCTTTTAGATAATTAATCAACATAGAATGATGCCCGATAGGGCTAAATAGCCTGACAAACGTCAATTTTTTGCCTAAATAAGCCCTCAGGGCTTGAAATACGTCAATTACAAGGATTTTCGACAAAGATAAGAGAAAATTTTATCCGCCAAAACCTATTTGTCCCTATCGGGCATCATTCTATATTAAAAGAGGTAAATATATGACAGAAGTTATTTCAGTAAAATTTAAAGATAGCGGAAAAAGTTATTTCTTTTCGCCCGACGGTAAAAAATACAGTGCGGGCGACAATGTAATAGTTGAAACCGCAAACGGTCTGGCTTTTGGCTCGGTAGCCGTAGCCAACCACGAGGTTGAAGACGACCGTGTTGTTTCGCCGCTTAAAAAGGCTCTCCGCGTCGCTAATGAAAAAGATTTGCAACGCATAAAGGAAAACATTGCAAAACAGGACGATGCCTTTAAGGTTTGCGAGCAAAAGATCGAGGCTCACAAACTCGATATGAAACTTGTAAGCGTCGAATACTCTTTTGACGGCGGAAAAATAACGTTTTTCTTTACCGCTGACGGCAGAGTAGATTTTCGCGAACTTGTAAAAGACCTTGCAAACCATTTCCACGCGCGTATAGAACTGCGTCAGATAGGTGTGCGCGACGAAGCGCGAATGCTTGGCGGTATTGGTATATGCGGTCAACCCTATTGTTGCAAACGTTTTCTTGACGATTTTTTGCCTGTATCAATCAAAATGGCAAAAGAGCAGGGTTTGTCGCTTAACCCAACAAAAATTTCGGGTAGTTGCGGTAGACTTATGTGTTGTCTTAACTATGAGCAAGAGTCTTATGAGTATCTTAACTCAATTACTCCATCTATTGGCTCTACCGTTAAAAGCGAGCACGGCATAGGCATTGTTACTGATGTAAACTTTATAACCGGCAATCTTACAGTAAAGCCAAAAGAGAGTGATGGTGTTCCGTATAAAACCAACCGCAAAAACGTTAAAATTTTGGGCGGTAACAAGTCAAAAAAAGCAGAAAATACCGAGCAATAAATTCCCTCTTGCATTTTTGGTCGAATGTTGCTACAATATAGATAGCAAGTTTTTTGTATGTTTAGAAACCTGTTTTATTCCACTTTGACGGAGGTGTAACCAATGGCTTACAAAATTACTGATGATTGCATCAGCTGTGGCGCTTGCGCAGGCGGTTGTCCTGTAGACGCTATCGCTGAAGGCGACGGCAAATACGAAATTGATGCAGATGCATGCATGGATTGCGGCGCATGTGCAGCAGGTTGCCCCGTAGAGGCTATCGTTGAAGGCTAATTAGTCTTGTACTTAAAAAGTAAGGTTCAACTTTTTGGGTTGAACCTTTTCTTTTTTTGTGATATTATAGATATGTAAATTTGTAAATTTTTGGAGGTAATGTTATGAAAGACCAGAATTGCGCATATTGTATGGGCGGAGAACTACTTGACAAATTTGGTATTTTTATTTGTGATTTGTCGGTAAGCCAGTTAATCTTATTTAAAGAGCAATCAAAACTCGGCAGGGTTATCGTTGCTTACAAAGAACACGTCAGCGAGATTGTAAACATAAGCGAAGAAGAACGCAATGCATTTATGGCGGACGTTTGCCGCGCGGCAAATGCTGTACACAAGGCATTTAACCCCGACAAAGTAAACTATGGCGCTTACGGCGACACAGGCTGTCATTTGCATATGCACATCGTACCAAAATATAACGGCGGCGACGAATGGGGCGGCGTGTTTCAGATGAATCCAAACAAAACCTACCTCACCGACGAACAGTATGCCGATATGATAGAAAAGATTAAAGCAGCACTTTAATAATTCACAACCATAAAAAACATAAGCCTCTGCTTTAATATAGCAGAGGCTTAATTATATAGTCGTTGTGCATTAAATAAAAAGTTCTACAATAAATACTACCGCACAGGCTATAGTTGCAACCGTAGGCAGTCCGCCGCCTGCATAGGCCACTATCATCGCCACAATAAATGCCGCTGCCGCCGACCAGACACTGTCAGTAGCGGAAAGTATTGCAGGGAAAGTCATAACAGCAAGCGTTACAAACGGCACATAATACAAAAAAGATTTAAAAAATCGATTGGTAATCTTGCGTTTTATAAGGGCGAGTGGCAACATTCTTATCAGATACGTTACTGTAGCCATTATAAACATATAAAGGTATATATTATTCATCACATACTTCCTCCTCTTTTATTGGGAAGAAATATGCAGCCGCGCCCGCGATAATAAGGGTTAGTATTATCACTCTAAAACCCGATGATATTTCTTTTAAGATAGGCGCTGCCGCAAAGACAAGACTTAACAGCATTGATATTATCACGATGCCAAGCAACACCTTGTCGTTTTTGGCGGGTGGCACAATTATAGCAATAAACATACCGTAAAGCGCAACACCTAATGCGCTTAAAATATTAGCAGGTAAAATATCGCCCGATACAGCGCCCAGCGCCGTGCCCAGTACCCAACCGGGCCAAGCCGCCGCTATCAGACCGTAGCAATATGCGGGCGGCACGTTTTCTTGTTCATATGCGCTTGATACACCAAAAATCTCGTCGGTTACACCGTAGGCTATCAAAAAGCGGTGATAAGGCTTCATTTTTGTGTCAAAACGTTGCGACAACGATGATGACATAAGGCAATAGCGCAAATTTATTACAAGTTGCGTCAACGCCATCTCAATATAACTTGCCGCCGACGCTATAACGCCCAATGCCGCAAACTGACCTGCAGATGTCAGATTGGTTGCCGAAACAAGTATAGCCTGCACAGTAGTGAGTCCGCTCTCTTTTGCCGCTATGCCGAAGGTAAACGATACCGCTAAATATCCTAAAAATATCGGTGTTCCGTTTTTAAACCCTTTTTTAAATAAATCAAAATTACTCATTTGTTCCTGACCTTTGATTGACATTAAAAATTTATGATAGTATAATTAGTTAGGCGCAAAAATATAGCCGTATTGCTCGCTTTGCGCCATAGAAACGAAATCGGTATCACCCACAACAATATGGTCGATTAACTGAACGCCTATTTTAGACAACGTTTCTGCCGCCTGCACAGTAAGCGATACATCGCTGTCGCTCGGCACCGCAATACTGTTTGGGTGATTATGACAAAGCACCGCCGCGGTAGCGCCGCAATTAAGCACTGTTTTTGCAAGGTCGCGCATTGACAGACCCACCGAGGATAAATCTCCCTCGCCAAGAAAGACAAAATTCAAAAGACTTCCTTTTCCGTCGAGACATACTACGCCTATTTTTTCTCGCGTTTCACCGATATATCGACCGAGTGTGTACTTGCCTATGGCATCAAGACTGCAAAATACAGGGCGTTGCTCTGATTTATCATACAAATATCTGCGCGCTATCGGCATTATCATTTTTAGCAGTACCGCGCTACGCTCACTAAGCCCCTTAAAAGCGGCAAGTTCTTCCACAGGCGCGTCAAGCACACCCGCAACACTGCCGTATTTTTTGATAAGCTCGTGTGCTATGGGGTTGGTGTCGGAACGCTGCACACAGTAAAAAAGCAACAGTTCAAGTATTTTATGGGGCGGTGTGTTTTGGTCAAAGCCGTGCTGTAAAAACTCTTGCCGTGCGCGTTCGCGATGACCTTCGTGTATATTTTTATCCAACTGCCTACCCCTTTCTAAAATTTTGTTTAAAGGATTAATTATGAAAAGTTTTGTGATTACCAAAAACGACGCAAATCAGCGTCTTGACAAGTTTATAACCAAGGTTTGCCCCACTCTGCCGCAAGGTCTTATGTACAAGTACATTCGCACCAAACGTATAAAAATCAATGGCAAACGCGGTGAGATTTCAAGCCGACTTAACGTGGGGGATGTAGTTGATGCATATATTAATGACGAGTTTTTTGTAGAAATCGCGCCAAAATATGACTTTTTAAGTTCGCCCGTAAG
>CAYOVQ010000065.1:0-6798 GCA_964407485.1 uncultured Ruminococcus sp. | reverse complement strand
TTTCGGCAATGTCAAAACCGTCGATGGTGACCTTGCCCTGAGTCAGTGAAAGATAACCGGTAAGAATATTCATTATTGTAGATTTGCCCGCGCCGTTAGGACCGAGGAAGCCTACAACTTCACCCTTTTGAATTGAAAAGTTAACGTTTTCAACCGCAAGGTATGTACCGTACCTTTTGCTGAGTCCGGTGACTTCAATCATTTTTACTACTCCTTTGTAACAAAGATTTTCAATTCATCATAACAGACAAATTTAGAAAAATTGTAAATAAAATGTTAATCATTGTCGCTTTATATATAATATAAATAACAATCAAAATGTATTATACATTATAATAGCGCGATATTCAAGTATAACTTTTGCAAAACGGCAAGGATTTTAAATCTAAAAAAGTTGATTTATTGTAAGTTTTGAATGTATTTAATACAAAATATTTATTTTATTTTATTTAATTGACACAGACACTTTTGGCGGATATAATAATATACGTATAATTGCCTTTGTTGTAAGGTATCGGCGCGACTTTTTGTCCGCCACTATAACCCTGAAAGGAAGATTTTGATGAAAAATAAACTGTTAAAAATCGGCAAGCCGATGATTAGTTTGGTTGTTGCATTCGCAGTTGTTGCGGTATCGTTGTTTGCCGCACTACCCGGTATCAACCTTAACATCTTTGCGGCTACCGTAACAGACACTTGGGACGGCACCAAGGCTTCCGCTTTTGAACGCGGTACAGGTACCGAATCCGACCCATACATGATTGCTACTGCCGAGCAGTTGGCTTATGCGGTTTTTGGTGATAAGTCTGTATCAGAAGATAAATATTTCAAGGTGGTCGACGATGCCGTGTTCAATATGAATGGCATGCAAGATATCACACTTGATTCTACCGTTGGCGACGTCAAACTCGCTACCGCTACAGGCGTTGGCACTTGGACCACTGATGCCCAAACCTTTGCAGGTAATTTTGACGGTAACGGGGTAGTGATTTACAACCTTTATTCTGTAGGTGGTTACGCAGGTCTGTTCCCGTATATTACAACCGACAACACAGCAAAGACCTGTTCATTTAAAAATATCACCGTTGCAAACTCTTACATATCAGGTTATCATTTCTCGGGCGGTATTATAGGTAATTCATATGCTACGGGAACATCGCAGTACATGAATGTTGAAAACTGTATGGTTAAAAACTGTTATATCAGCGATAACGGTAATACCAACATTAATTGCAACAGAACGTCTGGTACAATGGTGGGTTGCGCTGCGCACAACAAAACAACCATTAAAAATTGTTTTGCGCTTGACAACATTACATCGGCTACCAACATTACAGGCGGTTTTATCGGTAATACATCAGCCTTTGCAGGCGATGCCGTAATAAGCAGTTGTATCTCGATAGGTACACTTCCTTATTCGGTAGCAAGCAGCGATTCTTCAAAGGCTCTTGAAACAAAATCAACAGCACCTGGTTGCTACAGTAATGTATATACCGATCAGGATGCAGACGCCGCTTACGCGAGCGTTATTACAAAAGTTTCTGCCGATAATATGGTAGGCGCCGCTGCAAAAGCAAATATGCCGAGTCTTGACTGGACCACGTTTATTGCATTTGACGGTGACTATCCCGATTATCGTTCAAATCACACATTAAACACAGTATCAAACGGTGAGTCAGGTCACTCAACAAGTTGTTCTGACTGCGGTAAGACCCTTACAGAAACACACAACTTTGTAGAAGATGTTGATGCACTTTTAAATAAATGTGATTGCGGTTATACAACACCTATAACACAGATAAAAGACACTTGGGACGGCACACAGGATGCAAACTTAAGCGGTGCAGGTACCGAAAGAGACCCTTACATAATTTCTACAGCCGAGCAGATGGCTTACGTGGCGCTTAGTTCAAGTCTCAATTCCAGCGGCAAGTATTTCAAGGTTGCCGACTACTGCGTCTTTAATATGAACGGTATGATGGGCATAACCGAGCAGTCAACCGCAGCAGAGGTTAAAGCCGCAACAAAAAATAACGGCTACAACTGGAAAAGTGACTCAGCAACTTTTGCTGGTAACTTTGACGGTAACGGAGTAATAATTTACAACCTTTATTCTAATGCGGCTTATGCAGGTCTGTTCCCTAATATGAACACAAACAACGACCCGTTGGCTTGCACGATAAAGAACGTAACGGTTAAGGCATCTTGTTTTATTGGTTATCACTATGCAGGCGGTATAGTAGGTCTAGCCACTGCGAGCACTACATCACAAAAACTTAACTTTAACAACTGCGCTACTATAAATTGCTATCTTACAGATAACAACAACGCAAACAGCGCTTGTAACAGAACAACAGGTACAATAGCAGGTGCGGTTGCGCACAACGGAGTTACTGTTGAAAATTGTCTTGCAAAGGGCAACCTGCTTGAATCTACCGATATCAAGGGCGGTTTTATTGGTAACACATCAGCGTTTTCGCCCAACGTAAACATAGTGAATTCGGTATCGATAGGTACATTGCCGTATTCAACACTTACGGCAGGTTCACCAAGGGTTTTACAAGCAAAGGCAATCGCTGCAGATGGTTATAAAAACGTTTATACCGATCAGCCTGCCGATCTGTCTACATACACCGATATGGTTATACTTACAGTTGGGCAGATGAGCGGTGTAGCCGCAATTCAAAATATGGAACTTGATTTTTCAAGCATTTGGTTTGCAAATAACGGCATTGTAGAACTCCAGATTTCTCACAATTTGAGCGGTTTGGCAGACCCCAGCGACAACTACGCAGGTCACGTTCCCAACTGCAAAAACTGCGATATAAGCGGTGTTGTAGTTGTAAATCATACTTATGACAGCGATTACACATGTACATCTTGCGGTTTTGTCTGCGATCATCAGAACGAAGATTATCTAACCGTTGAAGAAGATCTTGTAGGTGACTGCGTAACAGCGCCTAACACTGCAACAATCTGTGCATGCGGTCACGTCGACCGTGACGAGCACGGCGTTGCAGAAGGTCACAAACTTGTAAAGACCGACGCTGTAGAAAACAACTGCGGCGTTGACGGTAATTTAGCATACTGGACCTGTGAAGAATGTGGCAATATATTCCTTACAGATGACAAAATGGCTGCTATGGATACAGCCGTTTTCGAAGAAGACGTTATGCTAAAAGCAACAGGCGACCACGTTGTTCTTAAAGATTCTAACGGTGACATTGTTTACGGTATGGACGCAGAGAGCCACTGGATGAACTGTGAAGTTTGTAAGTGCAAGTTAGAAGCGGCGGCTCACAGTATAGAGTATGATTCAATTGAAGGCGGCGCAACAAACTGCCACAGTGAAAAATGTACTGTTTGTTTGTATGAGACTTCAGAAGCAGAACATAAGATTGAAGTTGATGAAGAATCATACGAAGGCGTATATAAATGGTGTGAGGATGAAGACGGTTTTGGTTGCGATTACACCGCATTTGATTACTCTGTTGCTAACGAAGATTTAACCGTTACTGTAACTGCTACAACAAACGCATTTACCAAGGATGTAATCACCGACATATTCAGCGTTACTGAAGGTGAACCCGGTTATGAAGAGGTTAGCAAAGTCCTTACCGATGCAGGTCATATAAGTTTCGCTGCATATGAAATTTCACCCAGTGAAGAAATGGCACAGGGTGGCAAAGCGACAATCGTAATGAGAGTGCCTGATATATTCGGTACAAACGCTGCTATCTATCTTGTAGACGTAAAAACAGGCAAGGTTGAAAAACTTGCTACCACTGTTGAAACTGTTACCGATCCCGAAGACGAGAATAATGAGATTATAGTAGCAACTGTTGTGACCGACCGTTTAGGTTATGTAGCAGTCGGTTCTTCTAACGTTAAGTCGGTTGATGGCGGAAATGATAGTAACGTTGATAGCAACACAGGCAATCAGGGCGGTGTAAACGGCGACAGCAGTTTAACAAGCCCCGCTACAAGTGACAATTGGGCACATATAGTTTTAATTACCGCAATTCTTGCAGGCGCGACAGTTTTATTTCTTCGCAAGGTTAGGGTATAATTTCGGTTTTAAAGCCGTTTTATATAATGTTCTAAAGTTAAAAAGGAGATTGAACAAAATGTTAAATCAAACTAAAAAAATTATCGCTTTGTTATTGGCCGTAATTTTAGTGTTCTCGCTTGCAGGATGCACAGGCGGTGAAGAAGAAATGTCATCAGGTGTTATCTATCAGGATAATGTTATCTATGTTGATGGCAATACTACCTCTGGCGGCAGCACCACCACTACAGATGGTAATACCTCTACAGGCGGCAGCACCGCTACAGACGGCAATAATAACACCACAACCACAACAACCGGTGTTAATCCCGAAGATTACCGCAATACAACAGTTGTATTTGCTACAACTATTCTTTCAGAACAGGACGAATCAGGTCCCGTTGTCGACAATTTTGAAAAACAGTACGGCATCACCGTAAAAGAAATCCTTGTTGGTGATAATGTAAACGAAATCGCAGGTCTTTTGGCATCAGGTACAAACGTAGACGTTATGCGTACCTGCTCTGATTTCCCCGCAGCAATGGCAGTTTTACAGTCTCTTACTGCTGCAAAACTTGACTACACCGATCCTATTTGGGATCAATCAACCTTCCAGTATACAACCTTTGGCGGCGAGCCTTATTGCGTCAACACCGTTGGTAATATCTGGTCAGAAAACGCTTGCGTTATTTATTCTAAAAATCTTCTCGCACGCGCAAACTGCTACACACCTGAAGAGTATGACGCTCAAGGCAAGTGGACATGGGATGCATTTGCCTCTATTGCAAAAGCCGTTGACAATATCGACGGTTTAGGCACAGGTATTCGCGGTTGCTACGTAGATGACCTTTATCTTTTGGGTTCTATCGGTTGCACACTTTATAAATTTGAAGACGGTAAGTTTACAAATGGTCTTAAAGAGCCTCTCCACAAAGAAGCAATGACAAAGATTGCTACATGGTATAAAGAGGGCTTTGTAACTAACTCGGTTGAAAACCCATTTAATAAGGGTAATACAGGTATTGTTTGCGGTCTTGGCTGGTCACTTAAAAAGAACGGTTCTAACGCAAACTACAACTGGAATGACATCGGTTTCTACACATTGCCTGCTTACGCAGAGGGTATGACACCTGGCAGCACAGCAATGTTTAAGGCATGGGGTATTTGCCGTGGTTCACAAAACCCCGTAGGCGCAGGTCTTTTCTTGCGTTACTATCTTGACTGCGGTAACTATAATACAAGCGACGCATTCATTAGTTCAGAAGCATCAGACTTCTTCTTTAGCATGACTAACAATCTTTCTATGGATAACTTCTATCCTATGTTTACATCAGGTAATTCTACTCAGGATCTCACAGGTTTCTATGAGTATGACTGGGAAAAGATTGCTTTAGGCGATCCCCAGCAGGTAAGCACCAGCCTTGATAAACTTTCTGACTCTGTTGACAAAGCGTGTGATGTAATGAACAACTTTGTTGCAAAGAACACAGGTATACACTAATCACAAAATTAAACTCACTGTGCCGCCAAAGGCATTTTTGACGGCATCGTGGTTTTATGCAAATTTAGCGAAAGGACGGTAGTTTGATGAAAAGAACTATTGAAGGCGGAAGAAAACTGATAACGTTTCTTTCGGTGCTTTCTATATTGGCAGTATCAATCTTTTCGGTTTTTACCGGTGTGGATTTCACTACCAAGGCTGAAGCCCCTGTAAGCGATGAAATCTGGGGCGGTTATAACAGCGACAAACTGGCTATTCAGTTTGATGGCGGTGAGGGTAGTGCCATTAATCCTTATATCATTACAAACGGTGATCAACTTTTCCGCATGGTTTATGATGCAGGTAAAAGTGTAAACGATGAACCAACCTATTATAAATTGGCTAATGACATTTATCTTAATGACGTTACCGATTATGAAAGTTGGGGCGATGATGATTTTGATATGTCATCGCTTAATAACTGGATAAGCGATGCAACACTCAGCACTTGGTGCAACCGTAAATTTGTCGGTCATTTTGACGGTAACGGTTATTACATAAGAGGTCTTTATGCAAGCGGTTATCGCTCCGCTTCGTTCTTACCCGGTATGGGTGACGGCGCAACGGTTAAGAATGTTCATTTTAGGGATTCTTACTGTGTAAACACATTGGGCGACGCAAGTGTTGATCTTCAAGATAATGTTAATACTGATTACCCATTCCTTAACAGTATGCAATACGGTTCTGCCGCAGTTTTGGCAGCATACTCATATAATGCTGCGGGCACAACGTTTACTGTTAGCAACGTTTCTATAGTAGACGCTTACGTAGAAGCAAAATACTTTACTTCTGCTATGTTTGGCGGTGTTTGGTACGGTTCAAGTGCTTCTATTAGCAACTGCCTTGTCGCCGATGTAGAATTAAATTCTACAGATACCCAGTACCCTGTTGAAGGTGCTTTGATTAACCAATTTGCAGGCGGCAATAGTTTGACGCAGATTCAGGGTGTTATTGTTTCTGGACTTAAGGTGTATGGTACAAATCATACAAGCGCTTGGAATAGCGCTAACAATCCGAATATAATTTCGATATACACATTTAAAGATGTTTATAGCGATACTGCTCAAACCCATTCAATTTCTAAAGATGGAATCCAAATTTCTTTTGAGGATAGTGAAATCAATGTTGTTAAACCCGGTTATTTAAAGGGTGAAAAGGCAAAAGAAAAACTTGATCTTGACTGGGAACACAACTGGCAGGTAGTAGACGG
>CAYOVQ010000064.1:0-6815 GCA_964407485.1 uncultured Ruminococcus sp. | reverse complement strand
CGGAAATACCGAGCCATATCTTGAAGAACTTTACTATGCTTACGGCAGGCATTTGCTTGTGTCAAGTTCGAGAAAGGGCACGCCGCCTGCATCGCTTCAGGGTGTGTGGACAGTACACGATAAGTCACCGTGGAGTTGTGGCTTTTGGCACAATATAAATGTTCAGATGAACTACTGGCCCGCTTTTAACACCAACCTTGCTGAAACCTTTGAAGCGTATGCAGAATATTGGAAAAACTATTCAAAGCAGGCAAGTGTCAGCGCATCTAATTGGATTAAAGAAATGAATTCTCAAAACTATGTTGAGGGTGAAGGAGAGTGCGGTTGGATAATCGGTACAGGCGGTTGGATGTATCAGGTTGAGGGTATGGGGGTTAATACCCATTCAGGACCCGGAACAGGTGGTATGACCTCTAAAATGTTTTGGGACTATTATGATTTTACCCGTGATGAAAACATACTTAAAGAATATTCATATCCCGCAATTCACGGAATGTCAAAGTTTCTTACCAAATGTGTCGATAACTATGACGGTAGATATTTGTGTAGTTTTTCGGCATCCCCCGAACAGATTTTATCGGGCGATTGGGTAATGTCTCACAAACAGCAGCAGTATTATCGTACTATAGGTTGCGCATTTGACCAGCAGTTTATTTATGAAAATGCTGTTGACGATTTAAAATGCGCAGAAATACTTGGTACAAGTGATGCCACCGTCGAGACCGAAAGGGAGCAACTTGACGGTTACGGTCCTGTGCAGATAGGATATAGCGGTCAGATTAAAGAATATGATGAAGAGCATTTTTATGGTGAGATTGGCGAGGCGCAACACAGACATATATCACAACTTGTTGCATTAACCCCAGGTAGCACAGTAACCCGCGGCACGCCTGCGTGGCTCGATGCGGCGCGACTGACTCTACAGATGCGTGGTGATAAATCGACGGGTTGGGCATTGGCTCACCGCCTTAATGCATGGGCGCGTGTTGGTGACGGAAATCATGCATATCTGCTTTTGCAAAACCTTTTAAAAGAGCGCACTTATCCAAACCTCTGGGATGTGCATCCTCCTTTTCAGATAGACGGCAACTTTGGCGCAATATCAGGTATGACCGAGATGGTATTGCAAAGCCATGAGGGTTATGTGTCACTGTTTCCTGCATTGCCTGATGCCTGGAAAAATATCTCTTTTAAAGGATTAAAAGCGCGTGGTAATTTTACGTTTGATTGTGATTACCGTGACGGTCTTATACAAAATTGCAGCATAAAATCCGAATGTGGCGGCGCGCTCAAACTACGTTATGAAGGTTTTAATAATGCAACCGTTATCTGCTGTGGCAAAGAGATACCCATAGAACACGACGGATTCTTTATAAGTTTTGATACAGAACAGGGTAAAACATACACAGTAAACGGCTTCAGGCAAACACAAAAGCGAGAAATTGCAACCCAACTTGTAGTTGCTTGGCAGTCTGACGGTGTAGGCTTAAAATGGAATGGCAGCGCTAAAAAATATGTTATTTACAGAGCAGAGGAAAACAACAGCGATTATACGTTTGTTGCCGAAACTGATAAATGTGCCTTTACCGACAGCCAATATAATAAAGACAATAAAGCAAGACTAACCTACAAGATTGTAGCGGCAGACGGCAAGTATGATGCCGCGGCAGACGGCGCCCTTGCTACACTGCACCCAGCAAGCCGATTAGAAGAAGAACGTTACAGATTGCGTTTTAAAGTCAATAATAAAAATTTATGATAAAGCAAAAACAATCCCTAATCACAAATGTGATTAGGGATTGTTTTCTTTATTATTTTAAAATTTATACGGGTTCTTCGCCTGCGGCAACGCTTCTTATATTTTTAAGCATTTTGTTAAATGCTGAAGAAGTAATCTTGCCCATAGCGTTTCCGTCAATGCTGTACTGATACTGTGTATCGTTTGCTTTATAGAACTCGATAACCGTTTGCGAACCATCATAGAAGGTAAATGTTACCGTGCCGTTGGGTTCAGCCGATATATCTTGTGTAGTAAAATCACTGCACTGTATACCAACAAAGTCGGCATAAAAATCTTGGAAGTTTTCGGCTACGATTTCTTCACCGTCTACCGATATATGATAGGTTTTGTTTGAATTTTCGTCTTCTTCATAAGATATATCAAACTTAACCACGCCCTCGCTGTCATTAAGCGTCAAGGCTGTGATATCGTTTATAGAATTCATAAACAGATTTTTGTAATACAAATCTTGTGTAGAAAGGGCAAGAAATGCAAAACTGCTTGAAGATACCTTGCGAATCATTGTTGCGCCGTCATAAACAACTGCACAGTAATCGGAATCAACCAAAGAAATCTTAAAGGTTTTTGGTTCGCCTGATATTGTCATTGTAACAATAGCATCGGGGTCGTCAAGTCCAAAAGTTTTAAGCGTTTCATCGGTAATATCTATTGCATAGTTGCCTGCAACCGTAACTTCATTTGAGAACAAACTTACCAAAGAAGAAAGGTTTTCAGAGTTTGCGTACCGTGTTGAAGGAGTAGTAATAATGTACGGTAAAAGCGATGCAGAGTCACTTTCTTCTTTGTTGTTTACTATCGTAATCATTTCGGGATAAAGTTTGCCCGACAGTGTTAACGAATCAAAATACGCATAACTTCCGTCTGCAGCCTTGTTGTCAACAGTGTCTGCCGTAAATATAGTCGTGGGAATGGATGTTTTGTCAGACAGGTCAAGCAATGTAAAATCAAAATCTGAAAATTCAGAATCGGGGGCTACATAAATTGTGTCGCTACCCTCAAGCATCATATAAGAACCCAAACCGTCGGGAGATGTATTACCCACAAGAATGGTATAAGAGTCGCTGTCGGATTGAACGGCGATCTTTAGTTTAGGATCGTCAAAACCGCATTCAGACGGAGTCTTTGTATCTATTTCACGTGTGGCGGTAACACTTGCCGCCGAAGAAACGACGGTGTTCATTGTGGTGTTGCTTAATTTTGCAACATCAACACCTTCTACTGTCCAGTAGTCTGTGGTTTCGGTTTCACCGTCTTCGTTTGTGGAACTGATTTGCTGTGTTACAAGTTTAAATTCACCGTATTGATTTGTTACGGTAACGTTTGTAAAGGTAGTTGAATCAGCGTCCACAACTGTAATATCCTCAAAAACCGAACCAATTTCTTCTTCGGTCATTTCGGGGATAAGTTTTATAATAGCCACTGTTCCGCCAACGAGCACTGCGACGGCAAGACAAGCGGCAATAACAGAGGTTATTCTCTTTTTGTTATTGTTTTTAGGTGCCTTTTTCTTGTGCTCTACAGGAGCAGAAAAAACAGTGCTTTCTTCTTCGTTTATATCGGCTGTCGCCTCGCCGACATTCTGTTCGGCAGAGGCAGACTGCTCAAGATTGTTTTGGTCTTTTTCGAAAAGATCACTCATTGTGCGTTTCTTCTCCTTACAAATACTACAATACCTGCGGCAATAACAAGAATTGGTATTGCAAACATAAATATAATGGTTACAACCTTTGTGCCGCTTGCGTTAACAGACGAAGCAAAACTTTCGTTAGTAATAATCTTTGAGGTAAAGGTCATGGTAGTGTCGCCAACGTGCGCAGCGCGGTCGGTACAAGCCATAACAATATCCTGATTAGAAAGATCGCTGTATGAAGCCCATGTTGACTGTACAAACTCTACGCTTGAAAACGCCATAACATAACTGGTAAGATAATTGTTTTCGCTGTCGTAGTCGCTTTCAACCGCCTGTATGACACAGTCGAATTGATTTTTGTCTTCGTCGGTGTAGTCTGCCCAGGTATCGCTTGAACCTATGGGTGCAATAACAGGAGTAGCAGGTGTTTGCATTAAAGCAACCGATTTGCGTTCTGTTGTGGCAGGTTCGCATACATTCATAGGTACATTATAGTCTGCAATAACCATAGAAAGAGTAGAGGTTATATCATCGTCTTCAAGTTCGGCAGGATAAATACCTATGGTAGAGGGTTTGTCTTGTATGTGGTTTGTGCTATCGGTTTCAAACAGTATGCCTTCGCCTACTGAAATGCCCCATTGTTTTAGATAACTATAAAGGTTGGGAAGCGCAGGGCAGGTAGCGTCTGCAAAGAATATAAGACCTTTGCCCATTTTACCGTCGTTTTCAAGGAAGTCGGCAATTACATCAAGTTCACTGCCTATGAAGTCGAGTGACGGAGCGGCAATTATGATTGCGTCATATTCGTTTGAAATTGAAGTGATAAGTTTATCTGAAATTTCTGTAATGTCGTAGTTGTTGGCTGAAAGCAGTTCTACATACGCAGCAGAATAATTATTTTCGCTGTGACCTGTAAGCAACGCTACGTTTTTGGTATCAGAACTTGTTACGTAAGCGATAGCGCTTGTAAGGGCAGTTTCAAGTTTGTTTGCTGAAAGTGTGTATGAAGAATAGCCGTAATATGATGAAGTTGAATCTTCAGATGTTACGTATATGTCATCAAAGGTAAGGTGCTTAATTCGCTCTTTGCCGCTGACACTGCTTGTAACAAGCATATCGCCGTAGTTAATTGAGTATGAAGAATAGTTAGACGTGATTGCAGTAAATTCGGTGGACTGCGGGTCAACATATTTTATAACTATTCTGTCGTTGTAGTCATTATATTTTTCAACAAGAGTTACGGTTTGGTCAAAATACTCAAGTTCGGAACTTGAACTTATTGTAACACCGTATTGTTGAGCGTAATACGACATATAACTTGTGTAATTTTCTTCGGTGCCGCAAATGGTAACCGTTACATCAGCGTCGAGGTTTTTGATGTACTCAATATTTTTTTCGCTGATAGAGTTTTTCTTGTCGCTGGTCATATCAAAAACAAGGTTAAAACGGTCTGCAAGAGCGCCTACCAAAATGTTAAGCACCAAAACGCCTACAAGAACAAGCGCTGTAATTGCGAGTGAATAACCGCCACGTTTAAGCAACGCTTCATTCTTTATTTTGTCGCTTTTAAAGATATTGCCGATTTTAGCAAAAAATTTACCTATAGAGGCTAAAATGTCTTTGAAAGATTTTTTGCTTTCGGTTTCAACAATTGCCTCGTCAGAGGTTTCGATTATTTCAATTATTTCGTTATTATTGTTTTCCATAATTTTCTACCTCCTTAAGACCATCTTCTCTTTTCGAGTGAGCGTTCGGTCAAGAATATAAATGCCACGGCAATGCTTATAAAGTAAATAACATCTTTAACGGCAAATGACTGAATGCTGAAACTCTCAAGAACGCTTATAAAATCCATTCCGTTTAGGAAATTAACAAACTGTTGTACAATCCACGCCCAAACTTTTTCAAAAACAGTGCTTGTTGAAGTGGGCACTGTTACCATACTTGCAAAACTGCCTGCAAACATAATAAACAGATTGATAATCAAGGTGAATATAATCGAAATTATAGGACTTTCGGTAAGGGATGAAATAAACATACCCACTGCTATAAGAGACGCGCCAAAAAGCATAATACCTATAAGCGCATAGATATAGTAGAAAAGATTTACCGATACATAAGCCATAACAATTATCTGATAAATAATTGTAGGCGCGAAGCCTAATGCAAAAAGTGCAAAAGCGGCAAGAAACTTGCCCATAACAATGTTTATAAGTTTAACAGGGGCGGTAAAAAGCACCTGATCGGTCTTTTGACGGCGCTCGTCACTAAAGAGTCGCATTGTTATAACAGGGATTACAAAGAAAAGCAGACCTATCTGAGCAGGGAAAAGAACTGCGTATTCAACATACGGTGCGCCTGCGCCGTATATCTGTGAAAAGCCAAGACCTAAAAAGAAATAAATTACGGCAAGGATTATGAATCCGAGCGGATTTGAAAAATATGCTTTAAATTCGCGTTTAAATACTGCTAACATTATTCCTCGCCCTCCTCTGTAGTTTCCTCTTCAGGCATTTCAATAATAATGCCTGTTGTATCGGCGTCTTCTTCGCTTTCGTCAATTTTTTCAAGACCTAGCATACGGCGAGCCTCGTCGTTGTTGGTAGTCTGTGTCAGTTTTAAGAATATCTGCTCAAGTGTCAGACGGTTGCTTGTAAGTAAAAGCAACTGCTTTTTGCGTTCGGCAATTCTGCCCGATATGCCCGCGCGCACATCTGCGCCCTCTTCGGGTATGATTTCAAAATCATAAGCGCCGCTTTCTTTTTTGCCAAGCAATACAACATCTTTAACACCCTTTACGGTTTTAAGTGCGGCAAGCATATCGCGCTCGTCGCAGATAACACGCGCTACAAGTGACTGGTCGGTAGAAAGTTTTTCCGACAGGTTGTCCTGTAGGTCATCGGCAATAATTTCACCATAGTTGATAATTATAATACGGTCGCATACTGCTTGGATTTCTGACAAAATATGTGAAGACAAAATAATTGTGTGGTTTTTACCAAGTCGGGTGATAAGGTTGCGTATTTCGATAATCTGCTGTGGGTCAAGACCAACGGTAGGTTCATCGAGAATAAGCACGTCTGGGTTGCCTATAAGAGCCTGCGCAAAACCAACACGCTGGCGGTAACCTTTTGAAAGGTTTCTAATAAGGCGGTTTTGTACGTGGTCAATACGTACCAGACGCATAATCTCATCAATATGCGGGCCTTTGGGAAACTTAACTTTTTTAAGGTCATATACAAAGTTAAGGTATTCCCTTACCTTCATATCGGTGTAAAGGGGAGGAAGTTCAGGCAGATAGCCTATGCGTTTTTTTGCTTCCTCTGGATTTTCGGCAATGTCAAAACCGTCGATGGTGACCTTGCCCTGAGTCAGTGAAAGATA
>CAYOVQ010000063.1:0-6916 GCA_964407485.1 uncultured Ruminococcus sp. | reverse complement strand
GCCATACGGCGCACCCATTACAAAAACAGTGCTTAAAGATATAACCGATATAAGCGAGATTTTAGGTTTAACCCCCATACTTGCGCATATTGAAAGATACAGCAGGGTGTCTGGTTTTAAAAAACTATTAAAACTTATATCTGACGGTTACGCATTAGCTCACATTAATGCAGGGGCGGTTGTTTCTAAAGAGGATGCAAGACTTTGCGAAAAACTTATAAAGGGCGGATATGTATCATATCTTGCAAGTGACACACACTCGCCCGATCACCGCCCGCCACAGATAAAACAGGCGCTTGAAACAATAAGCAACAAATTAGGTCGCTCTGCGGCAAACAGATTTGTAATAAAATCAAACAGGCTTTTAGAAGAAATCGAGGTTTTAGATGAACAGTACCAGTTTAAAGGTTAACCAAAAAGGCGACTTGGTTTATATTACCTTTCCGCGCCTTGAAAATAGCGGCGTGATAAGACATACCTTTTCTACGCGTTTGGGCGGTGTAAGCGAGGGCCAGTACAGCACAATGAACACAAGTTTTTCGTGCGGCGACGATTTTGACAAGGTCGAAGAAAACTACCGCCGTTTATGCGGTGCCGTGGGCATTGATATATCGCACCTTGTGTTAAGCCGTCAGACCCACACCAACAACGTTAAAATTGTTACAAAAGCCGATTGCGGCACAGGATATACAAAACCAAGTTTTTGTGATGTTGACGGGCTTATTACAAATCAGTCGGGCGTTGCGTTGGTAACGCAATATGCCGATTGTACACCCCTGCTTTTTTGTGACCCTGTAAAGCGCGTGTGCGCTACAAGTCACGCAGGGTGGCGCGGCACGGTAAGCCAGATTGGAAAGGTTACTGTAGAAAAAATGGTAAATGAATTTGGTTGCAACCCAAAGGACATAATAGCGGCGATAGGTCCGTGTATATGTCAAGAGTGCTACGAGGTTGACACGCCTGTTTTTGACGCTTTTGTGACAAGCGGCATAGATATTACCGATGTTTTTAGCACTGGTCGCGATGAAAACCATTTTATGTTAAATCTTGTAGCAGCCAATAAAAATATTTTAATTTCGGCAGGAGTAAGCGAGGATAATATTGATATAAGTGATATTTGCACCTGTTGTAATGCCGATAAATTGCACTCGCACAGGGCTACCGCGGGCAAACGAGGAAACCTTGCCGCAATAATAGAACTGATTTAAAATTTTTAAGGGGATAAAATTTATGAAGTTAAATTATAAGCGCACCATACTTATAGGCTTTGCTTTTATGTCAATACTTGCATTCTGGCAGTTTTATGATCAGGTAATACCTTATATACTTGAAAGTGTATTTGGGCTTAACACCTTTACTGCAAATGCTTTTATGTCGGTTGACAATGTTTTGGCAGTGTTTATGCTTCCGCTTTTTGGTATGTTGTCCGACAAAACAAAAACAAAGTTAGGCAAACGCACGCCGTATATTCTTTACGGAACAATCGGCGCCGTAATACTTATGTGCGTATTGGTAGTTTTTGAAAAATCGCGCAATTTTACAGGCTTTATAATCGCGCTTATGGCTTTGCTTGTGGTTATGGCCACCTACCGCTCTCCAGCAGTGGCTTATATGCCCGATGTTACCGAAAAACCTCTTCGCAGCAAGGGTAACGCTATCATAAACCTTGTAGGTTATATCGGAGGCATCTTTGCTACTATAGTTATGATGTTTATGTTAAAAAGCGAAACAAACGCTGACGGGCAAAAGGTTTACACTTCATCTTTCACACCTGTGTTTCTGGTGATTGCCGCATTTATGTTGGTGTCCGTTCTTATAATGGTATTTGCCGTTAAAGAAAACAAAGTTTTAGCCGAAACCAACATAAAAGACGAAGAAATAGCAGATAACGGCGAAAAGCAAAAACTTTCAAAACCTGTTGTAAAAAGTCTTGTTCTTATACTGGTATCGGTATTTTTATGGTATACCGCTTACAATGCAGTGACAACGTCTTTTTCAAGGTACTGTATAAACATTTGGAACGTAGACCTCGGTACCTCGTCGGGTTATCTTACGGTGGCTACCGTTGCGGCAATAGCCGCTTTTGTACCGCTCGGATTTTTGTCAGGAAAATTGGGACGTAAAAAAGCGGTGCTTTTGGGTATAGTTCTTATGACAATATGCTACACAATAGCAATATTTATAAGACAAGAAACTCCCGTTATGTATTTAATATTCGGTCTGGTTGGTGTAGGCTGGGCATCTATAAATGTAAACTCTTTCCCTATGGTTGTTGAAATGTGCACAGGCTCTGATGTCGGCAAATACACAGGTTATTACTATACATTTTCTATGGCGGCGCAAATTGTTACGCCTTTGCTTTCGGGTCTGCTTATAGACAGGTTGGGCATAGGCTATAATGTTTTGTTCCCATACGCTGTGTTTTTCTCGACGGCTTCTTTTATAACAATGTGCTTTGTACGTCACGGTGATTCAAAGCCCGACAGCAAAAAGGCTATAGAAGAACAATTTGCGGCAGATAATTAAAACAAAGGAAAAACAAAAATGCAATTCAGTGGATTTCAAAAACTAACGCTACTTGACTACCCTCAAAAAACTGCCTGCACCCTGTTTACAGCGGGTTGCAATTTCCGTTGCCCTTTTTGTCATAATGCGGCGCTTGTAACCCATATAGACAACAGCGTGTTTTACACCGAGAAATATATTTTAGATTATCTAAAAAAACGCGCGGGCGTGCTTGACGGCATTTGTATCACTGGCGGCGAGCCGCTTATGCATAAAGAATTACCCGAATTTATTGCAAAGGTAAAAGCATTGGGATATTTGGTAAAACTTGACACCAACGGTTCGTACCCCGACCGCCTTGCCGCGCTTATTGATAGCGGCAATATAGATTATGTTGCAATGGACATCAAAAACTGCAAAGATAAATATATCGAAACTGCTGACTGCAAAGAAGAACAACTTTGCAATGTAGAAAGAAGCGTCGAAATTTTAAAGCAGAAAAAAGTTGACTTTGAATTTAGAACAACTGTAGTAAAAGAGTATCACACGGTAGAGGATATCAAAAAAATTGCAGAGTGGATAGCGCCCGCCGACAAATACTTTTTGCAAAACTTTATCGATTCGGGCGATTTAATAAAAAACAATCTATCGGAAGTCAGCCGCGAAACCCTTGATTTAATGCGGTCTGCGGCGCAAGAAAAGATACCTAACGTGGAAATTAGAGGGGTTTAAATAATGTTAACACAAAAAGCAGGGATAGTTATCCTTGCTTTTTGTGGCTTTTGTTTAATAAAACGATACTATATTAATAGAAAAAATATTTAAAAAGTTATCACAAAGCTGCAAAAAATTCGTTATTATAAAAAGAAAGTATAAATAATCGCTTTTTTGTATGTTGTGGTAAGGTGCGAATATTGTCACGAAACCCTTGATTTAATGCGGTCTACAACTTTTGGCACAATATATTGGGTTGTGATTAGAGAAAATTAACACAAGATATTGTGATTTTACTATTGACAAAGCACAAAATATCCTATATAATGTATCTTGCTCACCGAAAAAAGAAAAATAAAAGAAAAGGGGAAACAAGATGTATAACGTAGTAAAACGTGACGGCAAACTCGTAAACTTTGATATTCAAAAGATAAGCGACGCGATAAAACAGGCTTTTGAGGCTTGTCAAAAAGATTTTAATCAAGATATTATCGATTTTTTGGCGCTTAAGGTTACAGCAGACTTTTCTTCAAAGATTGAAGACGGCAAAATCTCGGTTGAAAATATTCAGGATAGCGTAGAATCTGTTCTTATTAGAGCAGGTTATGACGATGTATCAAAGGCATACATCATCTACCGCCGTCAGCGCGAGAAGATTCGTAATCTTAACGCAACAATGGTTGACTATAAAGAGATTATAGACAACTATCTTAACATCAACGACTGGCGCGTTAAAGAAAATTCTACCGTTACCTATTCGGTAGGCGGTCTTATTCTTTCAAACTCGGGCGCAGTTACTGCTAACTACTGGCTTTCTGAAATATACGATGATGAAATCGGCAACGCTCACCGCAATGCAGACATTCACATTCACGATCTTTCTATGCTTACGGGTTATTGCGCAGGTTGGTCTCTTAAGCAGTTAATTCAAGAGGGCCTTGGCGGTGTACCCGGTAAGATTACGTCTTCACCGGCAAGCCATTTGTCTACCCTTTGCAACCAGATGGTTAACTTTTTGGGTATTATGCAAAATGAATGGGCAGGCGCACAGGCTTTTTCATCATTTGACACCTATCTTGCTCCATTTGTAAAGGTAGACAACCTTACATACAAAGAGGTTAAGCAGTGCATCCAGAGTTTTATCTACGGTGTAAACACACCTTCACGCTGGGGCACACAGTCACCCTTTACAAACATTACTCTTGACTGGACAGTTCCTAACGACTTGGCAGAACTTAACTGTATTGTCGGCGGCAAGGAAATGGACTTTAAGTATAAAGATTGCAAGACGGAAATGGATATGATAAACAAAGCGTTTATCGAAATTATGATCGAGGGCGACGCTAACGGCCGTGGTTTCCAGTATCCTATTCCTACCTACTCAATCACACGCGATTTTGATTGGTCTGAAACCGAGAACAATAAACTTCTCTTTGAAATGACCGCAAAATACGGCACACCTTACTTCTCTAACTATATCAACAGCGATATGGAGCCAAGCGACGTTCGTTCGATGTGCTGCAGACTTCGTCTTGACCTTCGCGAACTCCGCAAAAAGTCGGGCGGTTTCTTTGGTAGCGGTGAATCAACAGGTTCGGTAGGCGTTGTTACCATCAATATGCCACGTATCGCTTATCTTGCAAAGGATGAAGCAGACTTCTATGCAAGACTTGACAGAATGATGGATATTTCTGCGCGTTCGCTTCACGTTAAACGTACAGTTATTACCAAACTTTTGGATTCTGGTCTTTATCCTTATACCAAGAGATATCTTGGCACCTTTAACAATCACTTTTCAACAATCGGTCTTGTTGGTATGAACGAGGTTGGTCTTAACGCTAAATGGTTGGTTGCCGACCTTACACACGAAAAGACCCAGAAGTTTACAAAAGATGTTCTTAACCATATGCGTGAGCGTCTTTCTGATTATCAAGAGCAGTACGGCGACCTCTATAACCTTGAGGCTACACCTGCAGAGTCTACCGCTTTCCGTCTTGCTAAGCACGACCTTAAGCACTATCCAAACATTATCACCGCAGGTCGCGGCGAGGGTGAAACACCCTACTACACCAATTCTTCACACCTGCCCGTTGGTTATACAGAAGATATTTTCTCGGCTCTTGACGTTCAGGATGAATTGCAGACACTTTATACATCAGGTACTGTATTCCACGCATTCTTGGGTGAAAAGTTGCCCGATTGGAAGGCTGCCGCAAACCTTGTAAGAAAGATTGCAGAAAATTACAGATTGCCTTACTACACAATGTCACCAACCTACTCTGTATGCCGTAACCACGGTTATATTTCGGGTGAGGTTTACACCTGCCCCGACTGTGGCGAAAAGACTGAGGTTTACAGCCGTATCACAGGCTATTACCGCCCCGTTCAAAACTGGAACGACGGTAAGTCACAAGAGTTTAAGGACCGTAAGGTTTATGATGTTGCAAATTCAAAACTTACACACGACGGTGTGCAAGAGACCGCTTGTGCGTGTGAAGAAAAGTCAGAAGTTGTTTTGGCTGACGGCAACTATCTTTTTACAACAGCAACCTGCCCCAACTGCAAAATAGCAGTGTCACTGCTCGATAAAGCAGGCGTGATATACAATAAACTTCTTGCAAACGAAAATGCAGAGGCGGTTAACGCGTTGGGCATCAAGCAGGCTCCAACACTTGTAGTTGTTGACAACGGCAACATATCAAAATATGCAGGCGTATCTGATATAAAGAAATATCTTAACGCATAAATTTATAAACGTAGGGGAGGGCCTCTGTGCCCTCCCGTTGTTTTAAAATGGAGAATATGTTATGTATGATATTATAGTTATCGGCGGCGGCCCCGCAGGACTTACCGCGGCAATATATGCTCGTCGCGCAAATAAAAGTGTATTAGTTATCGAAAAAGGCTCGTTTGGCGGGCAGATTACCTTTTCGCCAAAAGTAGAAAATATACCGGGATTTGCCGAAGTCACGGGCAACGAATTTGCTGAAAAATTAGTCGAGCAGGCATTAGGGCTTGATGCAGAGGTTGAATGCGCCGAGGTCTTAGCGATAAAACAGGGCGATGTTAAAACCGTGGTTACCGACAGCGGTGAATTTGAGGCAAAAACCGTTATAATCGCAACGGGTGCAAAACACCGAATGTTAGGTCTGCCTCGCGAGGAAGAATTTGTAGGAGAGGGCATTTCGTTTTGCGCTGTGTGCGACGGCGCTTTTTATGCAGGACGTGATGTAGCCGTTATCGGCGGCGGAAACTCGGCGCTTCAAGAGGCAATTTTGCTTGCAGATTTGGCAAAAAAGGTTTACGTTGTTCAGAACCTTGATTTCTTAACAGGCGAACAAAAGCTACAGGAAAAACTTACCGCAAAAGATAACGTCGAGATTATCCTCGGTCACACTGTAAAGGGAGTTTTAGGTGATACCACACTTACAGGCATCACAATCGCTGATAATAACGGAAATGAAAAGCAGCTTACTATTGACGGTATGTTTGTAGCAATCGGCTTAATACCGCAAAACGAGGCTTTTGCAAATATTATAAACCTTGACGGCAGAGGCTATGTAGACTCTGATGAAAACTGTCTCACTAATGCCGACGGTATTTTTGTTGCGGGTGACTGCCGCACTAAAAAAATCCGTCAGGTAGCAACCGCAGCCGCCGACGGTGCCATAGCCGCGCTTGCCGCTTGCGATTATCT
>CAYOVQ010000062.1:0-7024 GCA_964407485.1 uncultured Ruminococcus sp. | reverse complement strand
ACCGTTTTAAGATGGAAGCCGCTAACGAAGTAGGCGTTAATCTTAAGCAGGGTTACAACGGTGACCTTACCTCAAAGCAGGCAGGTTCTATCGGCGGTCAGATGGTTAAGAAGATGATCGAATCTTATGAAAACAGTATGAAATAAGTTGTAGGCTACTGCAACTAACCGCATGGGCGTCGGCAGTTAAACTGTCGGCGCTTTTTCAAAAAAAAGAGTATATTTTAATTAAAACACACTCAAACTAATAATACAAAAACATTAAGAGGTGAAAATATGTTTGATAAAATTTGTCTTGCTCTTGCAATTATAGGTTGTCTCAACTGGGGGCTTGTAGGCCTTTTTAGCTTTGACCTTGTTGCGTGGATATTTGGTGGTACGGGTGCGTTGCTTAGCCGTATAATCTATACCGTTATCGCACTTGCAGGTGTTTGGTGTATATCACTGCTTTTCAGAAGCGAACACAATCACCACGCAGTAACAGAATAATATTACACAAAGCCGTAAAGCGTTTGCTTTACGGCTTTGTGGTTTATAAGAGTTCATCAAACAATTTGATGTTTTCAGCCTGCGGTTTAAGTGAGCCGCTTTCACACTGTTTTACAATTTCAACTATCTTATCATTAATGGGTGTTGGCACGCCGCACTTTTTACCCCAAGCGCAAATCACACCGTTTATGGCATTAATTTCGCAAGGCTTATTCTTTTTAAGATCTTGCAACATAGACGGCTCTATGTTGCGGTGCTTTTTCATCGCTATGGGAATAAGCATTGTGGCTATTGCGCGTTTTACGGCACCCTTATAATAAAACAGTGCTGTAATATTTTTGCCCTGCACGGGTGCAAATGTGGCTCCTGCCGCATGACCTACGTCAATGCACTCTTTCATACAGCGTATGGCAACCTTTTGCGCCGCCTTGTTTTCTGAAACATCGCCAAAAACACCGCCTACCACGGTACCAAGTCCCGAAAATGTGGCATTAATAAGCAGTTTTGACCAACGCGCGCCAATAAGATTACTCTCCTCGTAAACGGGACACATAAGTTCTAACAACGCTTTTACTTCATTAAATTTTGCATCGGTGATACCGTCCATTTTGCCCATATGAAATGAAAGGCTTTCAGGCTCGCTTGTAAGTGTGCAAACACCCGACGCTGATAATGTTGCTCCCCACTCTACCACGCAACCCATTGTGCGATTACTGCCGACTATCTCGGCAATTTCGGGCTCGGGAAGACCGTTTTGCAGTGTTACTATAACACCGTCATCGGCAAGATAATCCTTTAAAAAGGTTACAACCTCTTTGTTTAAAAGTTGTTTTGTAAGCAGTAGAATAATATCATACTTACCGCTCATCTCGTCGGGGGTAATTGCTGTTACAGGTACTATCATATCAACTGTTCCTGTAATTTTTGCGCCGTTTTGATTTAATGCTTCAACGTGAGCCTTATTGCGATTAATAAGGTCAATATTTCCGCCGTTTTTGGTGATATATGCGCCAAGGACTGTACCCAGCGAACCTGCGCCGTAGATTGCATATCTTTTCATAATTATTTCTCCTATACAAGTTCTATTTTACAAGCAAACATTGTGTCACCGTCATTGTTTAAGCCTTTTGCCGAAATGGTGTTTTCTTCTTTTGAATAAAAAATATTAAGTTGTGTTCCCTGCATTACCTCTTTGCGATAATCTATCTGAAAAACCTTTAAAATGTCGTCTTTTTGCGGACTAACAGCATCAAGCACGTAGTTTGCATAATTTGTGTTGTTAACGTGGTCGTTAATATCAAGTTCACAAAAGCCTGCGTCTACGCTATACGGGGTGTTTACCGCCTCAAAATCACGAATCTTACCGAGTTTACCCTCAAACATAACTTCATTATGATAATCACCGTCAAAGTTATATAGGTCGGGCACCGACAACAATTTTCTTTCCTTGCTGTGAATTATAACCCACTCCGAACTGCCTTTTACAAGCATATTACCGTCTTGGTCCTTTATACAATACTCACGACGGTAATTAAGGCGGTTAGGTGCCAATGGCCATGTTTTAACGACAACTGTTTGGTAACGTTTTGGCGCAGAAACAATCTCAAATTTAATGCGGGTCAGTACCCACAGATATTCACGGGCAATCATATCGTCAAAGCCAACGCCGATTTCTATCGCGTGCTGGCCTGCGGCGTCTTGAAACAAATCAAGTACAGCAGACGGTTTTATACGGTCAAATTTATCAAAATCCCCTGCGCGTAAGGTGTATTCTTTTTGCCATAAGTTTCTCATTTTTTATCCACCCATCTTTTTAGTAGATTTAATAGATATATTATACAACACTTAAAACAACATAACAATAAATTTTTTGTTAACAAATATCTGTTTCTTCAAACCTATTATATTTAATTTTCATTATTTTGTTGTATAAAGACTTATTATCTAACACCACTATTTTTAAACTGCTTTTCGCTCTTGTAATAATCTGAAACAGCGCGCTCAGTGGGTTAATGTTGCTGTTTTTAAAAGGTGTAGCGGCAAGACGGTTTTGCTCATCATAAAAGAAAGTATTATCCATTACCACTGCCACTTTATCAAACTCTTGCCCTATTACACTACCGACACTAACAGAGCAAAGATTTTCTTTTGCCCCCTTAAAACCTATTGATTTAAAACCGTTAAACTCAAGCGTTTTAAGATAGGCTTTTGCAATCTCTTTTTCGCTAAAATACTCTACCGTAATATTGTTGTAGCGCTCACAAAAGTCGCCTGTACCCATTTTAAACAAATTATTACAAAAAGCGATAATTTCTTTACTGTTACGTATCTTTTTGTCAAGGCGCGCTTTAAAAATTTTTATATTATCATATTCATCATTAAGATACTCATAAACATTTACACCCTCGCCTTTTCGCAAATGTTGTTTGGGGTCATAGGCAAAAATAACGGGTGTATTTTTGGGTTTAAACTCATTAACTATAAAGTCAATTTGGTGTTTTGCAAAACGCTGTGCCTCATCAACAATTACCAGATCATAACGCAGGTCATTTAATGCCGCGCAGTGCAGTGTAAGCGTCATTTCTTTTACGCCGCATATATCAAACCCGTGTTGTATTTTAAGCCGCATTTGCGCATCGTTAAGGTTTGCGCCGTGCAGTATTAAAACCTTTTTAGTTTTTCTTATTAACCGCCGTGCAATATCGTATATGAGCAGCGTTTTGCCTGTGCCTGCGTCGGCTGATATGCAGTACGTAAAGAATTTATTTGCATCTGTTTTTTGCAATATATCACGGCAAACTGCGTCTTGTTCAAACGTAAGAAAATACTCGCCGCGCGCAAAACGGTCGGTTTTGCGAAAAGGCGATACAAGGTATTTTGATATATCAAACATCGCCGATGTGTCAGCATCATACTGCAACGTAATTTCTTGTTTTGCTAAAACGCTAAACAGACTGTCTACACCTACCTTTACGGCGCTGTTTGCACTGCGGTCATACCTATATAACCCGTCGTTTAACACATAGCAAAAACAAAATATACTTTTGTTTAAAAATCGAAGATAGTAATAGTTTCTATATAACAGGTTTTCTATCTGTTGCCATTTTTCTTGCGGTGAAAATTCTGTAATTGTTTTAAGTTCTATATTAACAACGGCATCACCTGACAGTCTTAACATATCAAACGTGTTAAAGGTATGTGGTATACTACAGTTTAAAAAGTAGCCGTCATAATAATTAAAGGGTGACTGCACGTTATACAGCATAGCGCAAAATTCTTTTAATATGATATATTTTTCTGCTGATAGTACATTATCAATTTTTATATTGTTTTCACTGCAAAATTTCATATCCATTTGGGCAGAGTCTAACAGCGACAACAGATTTTTTGATTTCATAAATTTTACCCCGTTAAATAAATATAATGCGCCCATAACGGAAAAAATTATATTATCAGCCCGTTAATATTAAGCGCATTAATATTAACGGGCTGATAATGTAAAATGTGACATATTTTTGAAAGAATTTACAATTTTTTGCAAAAAGTCTGGGTTTTTAGGAGTGGGTTTTAACAACCCCACCGCTTTCGCGGAGCCCCCTTTGCACAAGAAAGCCTTATAAAAAAAGTAAAAAGGGTTTTACGCCTTTTTACTTTTTTAGTTAAACAGATTCTTCACCGCTGTATGCAGTTATTGTCTCACTATCACTGCCGCAATATGCTGTAAATTCTGCCTTTACTCTATATGTGCCGCTACCAACACTGCATGATTTTGACATAGTTGCATAACTATCATAATAAGTGGTAGTCCAAGTATCAACCTCACTCCACCACAAAAGAGTTTTCTTTTGAATTGTCATGGTAATCTTTATTTTATCGGTGGTATTATAACCTATAAGACGCGCTGTACCATACACTGTTCCATTTGAAATTGACATATTAACTGTTGCGCTTGAAGTATAGTCAAGTAATGGTTGTGCGATATTATCAGCAGCAATGGCGGCATTTACAGCAAATGAACCTGTAAAAAACAAAAGCATTGCCAACGCTAAAGATGCTATTCGCTTGCTCATATTTTGTCCCCCCTTTCTTAATTATATAATATCTGTATTATATAATAACGGGAAAGTTCGACAAAATGTGACATTTTTATTTTATATCTATCGACTCGGCAAATTTTATCATTTCTTCTTTTGATATATAACCTGATATACTGTATGTACATATGCCATCATTAAAAATTAAATAGTTAATATTTTTATTTATATAATACACACCTTCAAAAGTTCTTATATATATTTTTTCAACATTTATGTTTTCTGTATCAATTATTGATAACCAATTTTTATCCCTATCTTGCGTATAAAAAAGATAGTTATCATTCTCACCGTGATACACATGCATATATAAATTTTCGTCAATGATCACATCGTCAATTTCATACCCCTCCGGTATATATTGCGGGAGCATAACTTTCAATTCTATATTATCGGTTGGGTCATCCTTTTCTACAAACAGGCTGGTAAATTTTTCATAGGTTTCAACCACAAAGTTTACAAACGGTTCACGTAGAGATTTTACACTGAATACCGTTACAAACATACAGGTAAGTACAATAAGAATATAGCATGCCGCGCGTTTAGCAACAGTATTAATATATCTATAATACGACTTTTTCTGCATTCTTATGAGACGTTGCATTCGGCGTTCGAACCGCTCTGAAAATTGATAATTTTCAAGTTCAGGTGGCACGGTAAGGGTTTCGGCTACCTCTTTAACATACATATCTAACACTTCATATAAAATTTCAAGATTCTTATTTTGTGTAAACATTTATGCCTATCCCCAATCTTCTAAATACTTTGCAAGTTTAAGTTTTGCCCTTTGCATTCGTTTGCGCAATGTACAGTAGGATATTCTCATCATATCGGCTATTTCTTTTTCTTTATACTTATAATAAAATCTAAACATAATCATATTGCGGTCATCTTCGGGTAAATCTTTTATAATATTTAAAAAATCTCTTCTATCAATTATGCTAAAATCAAAACTTTCTGAAATTTCAACCTCTCTGACATCCTCAAAACTGACAACACCACTATGACGCTTTTCTTTTTCAAGCATATCTAAACATGTGTTCTTTGTAATAATAACGGTAAAATTACGCGTTTTGTGACTTTCAATATCTTCAATTTGTTCGACATTTTTTGCAATTTTTATAAAAGCCTCCTGCACCGCCTCTTCTGCAAGGCGGTCATCATTAAAAATGGATTTGGCAGTTGCAAACATTAACAACCTATATTTATTATAAATATTTTCAAATTTTGATTTATCCTGTTCGTCATCGATAAGCGCTAAATAAAATGCTAACATACTATTCCCTCTTTTAAATTTATACAGAAATTATAACAAAACACTCGACAGTTATCGACAAAATATGACAAAACAACATTTTAAATACTTCTTTTTGGGTGTTGTGAAGTATTTAATGCTACACATTTTTATAATACCATAGCAGTTGCTTAATTTTACAAAAAATATAGTATACAATATTTTGTAGAGGTGATGTGTTGTGTATGAATTTAATTTTGCATTAAGATTAGCAACTCTGCGAATGCAAAAGGGTGTGTCTGCCCGAGAAATGAGCCTCGCCCTTGGAATGAACACAAGTTATATTAACAGTATTGAATGTGGCAAGGCGCTACCCGCAATGAAACAGTTTTTCTACATTTGCGATTATTTAGATGTATCCCCTGCCGAATTTTTTGATGCAGAACAAAAACACCCAAACAAACTTGCAGAACTTACAAACGATTTGCAAAAATTAAATGTGAAAGAACTCGAAAACATTTCAGCATTGGTTAAAAGTTTAATTAACAAACATTCATAATGTATTGGACGCAGTGTAATATGCGTCCGTTTTTTTACAGAAAATGGCACCCACTGTTTTGCAGTGGGTGCCATAATATTTTAAGATATTAAATCTTATTTGCCGTAAAGTTCAACAAGTTTTTCAAGGTGAGCACGACGTGCCTTTGCAGCGTTTGCCGCCTGATCAAAGAGCTCATCTGCACGCTCTGGGAATGAACGTGTAAGTGAAGAGTAACGTGCTTCATTAAGGATGAATTCCTTATAGTCAGCAGTTGCAGGCTTGCTGTCGAGTGAGAACGGATTCTTACCTTCAGCCTTGAGTGCAGGATTGTAACGGAAGAGATCCCAGTAACCTGCGTCTACAGCCTTCTTCATTTCTGCCTGACAGTTAACCATACCGCCCTTAATAGAGTGCATTTCGCAAGGTGAGTAGCCGATGATGATTGAAGGACCGTCATAAGCTTCAGCTTCCTTGATTGCCTTAAGGGTCTGGTTCTGGTCTGCGCCCATAGCGATCTGTGCTACATATACATAGCCATAGCTCATTGCGATTTCAGCAAGGCTCTTCTTGTTGATAGCCTTACCTGCAGCGGCAAACTGAGCAACCTGACCAATGTTAGAAGCCTTAGATGCCTGACCGCCTGTGTTAGAGTAAACCTCGGTATCAA
>CAYOVQ010000061.1:6933-7047 GCA_964407485.1 uncultured Ruminococcus sp. | reverse complement strand
ACACCGCCCTTTCACGGCGGTAACACGAGTTCGAATCTCGTACGGGTCACCAAAATAAAAAGAACACCTATAAGGGTGTTCTTTTTATTTTGCCGCACGAGATTCGAAAAGAAC
>CAYOVQ010000061.1:0-6833 GCA_964407485.1 uncultured Ruminococcus sp. | reverse complement strand
GCTTAAGCGGAGATGAGGTTAGATAAAAGTCAAGAACACCTATAAGGGTGTTCTTTTTATTTTGCCGCACGAGATTCGAAAAGAACGGTCAGGCGACAGCCTGATTTTAAATGTCCGGTGGACATTTAAAAAGTTCGGGTGCGTGTCGGCGACGTTGTCGCCGAGCGAATCGGGCTTAAGCGGAGATGAGGTTAGATAAAAGTCAAGAACACCTATAAGGGTGTTCTTCAGACCGTAGACAAAGCAAGGCTTTGCCTTGCTTTTTTTATTTTACACACAATTAACCTAAAATATCTTTCAGAATTAACATATACTAATTTAAAATGCAGATGTACTCGAAAGAGAAAAATATTAAAAGGAGAAAAGAAAAATGAAAAAGTTAGTAAGCATTTTAGTTAGTGTTTGTATGTTAGCGGCGGTCCTTGCAGGCTGCGGGCAAAGCAAAACCACAGGCGGCACGATTGCAACCGATGGTTCAACCTCGATGGAAAAGGTGATCGAATATTTAAAGGAAGCCTATATGGAAGAAAATTCTGATGTAAAGATTACCTATAATCCCACAGGATCAAGCGCTGGTATTCAGGCGGTAGAGTCGGGCAGTTGTGATATCGGACTTTCAAGCCGCGACCTTAAAGAAACGGAAAAAGAAAATCTTGAAGGTACAGTAATAGCGATTGACGGTATCGCGGTTATAGTAAACCCCGAAAACCCCGTTTCCGACCTCACAATTGAGCAAATAGCAAAGCTTTACACAGGCGAAATTACCAACTGGAAAGATGTGGGTGGCGCTGATGCTCCTGTGGTGCTTATCGGTCGCGAGGCGGCAAGCGGCACACGCGACGGATTTGAATCAATCACAGATACTGAAGATAAATGCCAGTACTCACAAGAACTTACTTCGACAGGCGATGTTGTAACAGCGGTAGCGTCAAACCCCAACGCTGTAGGATATGCATCACTGGCTTCTGTAAAAGATACTGTTAAAGCAGTAGATGTTGAGGGAGTAACACCCAGCACCGAATCAATACAGAAAGGCAGTTACAAAATACAGCGCAACTTTGTGTTTGTAACCAAGAAGGGTGAAGAACTTACAGGCGCAGTAAAAGACTTCTTCGATTTTGTAACTAGCGGCGATGCTGACAGCCTTATTGAAGAGGCAGGCGCAGTACCCGTAGCGCGATAATCAATACAGCAAATGCCGAGCATCCATAGGGTGCTTCGGCATATTGTCATATAGGAGAAAGCAATGAAAAAGATAAAAAGGGTTTCAAACCTTTTTGAAAAAACAATGAGCATAATATTTACCGTGTGTGGCTTTTTTGCGGTTGCCTTTGTGATAATTATCACAGGATTTTTGGTGGTAAAGGGAACGCCTGCCATAAGCAAAATAGGTATAACGGATTTTCTTTTCGGAACCAAGTGGGAGTCAACTGCCGCAGAAGCATCTTTTGGCATTTTACCATTTATACTTACATCGGTTTACGGAACTTTTGGCGCGGTCATAATAGGAGTGCCGTTAGGTCTGCTTTGCGCAATATTTGTTGCAAAGATGGCAAACAAAAAAGTTGCAAAAACAGTTAGCGCAGCGGTAGATTTACTTTCGGGCATACCGTCGGTGGTATACGGACTTGTAGGTATGATAATAGTAGTGCCCTTTGTGCGCGAAGTTTTCAATCTACCTGACGGCGCAAATTTGTTTTCGGCAATAATAGTGCTTACCGTTATGATATTGCCGTCGGTGGTGTCAATATCCGAAACGGCGATTCGCGCGGTGCCACGAGAGTATGAAGAGGCATCTTTGGCTTTGGGCGCCACCAAAACCGAAACAGTTTTTAAGGTGGTAGTTCCAGCCGCAAAAAGCGGTATACTTACCTCGGTGGTGTTAGGCATCGGCAGAAGTATAGGTGAGGCTATGGCGGTTATGATGGTCGCTGGTAACGTTGCCAATATGCCGTCATTGTTTAGCAGTGTCCGTTTTCTTACAACGGCGATTGCGAGCGAAATGTCGTATTCATCAGGACTTCAGCGTGAGGCGCTTTTTTCAATCGCGCTTGTACTGTTTGTATTTATCCTCATAATAAACCTGATTTTAAATTTGGTGGTCAAAAAAGATAGGGACTAAACTATGAATGAAAAAATATCTAATAAACGCAAAATAAAAGGCGCGTTACTTAATGTTTTGATGTATCTTTCGGCAGGCATAATATGCGCGGTACTTGTAGGTGTTATCGGTTATATTTTGTACAGAGGGCTGCCGCATATAACGCTTGAATTTTTAACAAGCAAGCCAAGCCTTCTGCGCGGTGTTACGGGCATATTGCCTAATATATTAAATACCGTTTATCTTATTTTAATGACGTTGATAATGGTTTTGCCTGTAGGTGTAGGCGCGGCAATCTACCTTAACGAATACGCAACAAATAAAAAAATTGTGCAAATAATAGAACTTGCCACCGAAACACTGTCTGGCATACCGTCAATTATATACGGTCTTGTGGGTATGCTGATCTTTGTGCAGTTCTGCTCCTTGGGCACAAGTCTTATTGCAGGCGCGCTGACACTCGTTATTATGACTTTGCCTACAATTATCAGAACCACACAGGAAAGTTTAAAAACCGTACCCATAGGTTACCGTGAGGGTTCACTTGCTTTGGGCGCGGGTAAATGGTATATGATACGCACAGTCGTTTTGCCGTCGGCGGTTGACGGAATAGTTACAGGTTGTATTTTATCAATAGGTAAAATTGTCGGCGAGAGTGCGGCATTGCTTTATACCGCGGGTATGGCAAATGAAATATTAGGACTTACAGAGGCGGTAACGGCAGGTAATGCGGGCTCGTCACTTACGGTAGCGCTTTACGTATATGCAAAAGAGCGCGGCGAATTTGAAACGGCATTTGCAATAGCATCGATACTGCTTATTCTTACACTTGTTATAAATATGTCGGCAAAGTTGACCGCAAAAATGTTAAAAAAGAAAGGAAAAGGCTAATGGGTATGATAACAACACAAAATCTTAACTTGTGGTATGGCACAAATCACGCGTTAAAAAAAATAAATATCGCGCTTCCCGAAAAGCAAATCATCGCGCTTATAGGACCTTCGGGTTGCGGCAAATCAACCTTTTTAAAAACACTCAACCGAATGAATGATTTAGTTGAGGGGTGCAAAATAGAGGGCAATATTTGCCTCGATAACGTTGATATATATAGGGATATGGATGTAAATATTCTTCGCAAAAAGGTAGGTATGGTGTTTCAAAAGCCTAATCCGTTTCCGATGAGTATTTATGATAATATCGCATACGGTCCGCGAATTCACGGTATAAAATCCAAAGTGCAGTTAGATGAAATAGTTGAACGTTCACTGCGTCAAGCGGCAATCTGGGATGAGTGTAAAGACCGTCTTAAAAAGAGCGCTCTTGGTATGAGCGGCGGACAACAGCAACGACTTTGTATAGCGCGTGCTTTGGCTGTAGAACCTGAAATACTGCTTATGGATGAGCCTACAAGCGCGCTTGACCCTATATCTACTTCAAAAATTGAGGATCTGGCAGTAGAACTTAAAGAGAAATATACCATCATAATAGTGACACACAATATGCAACAGGCGGCGCGAATTGCCGATAAAACAGCCTTTTTCTTGCTTGGAGAAATTATAGAATTTGATAATACCGACAAAATGTTTTCGGCGCCAACCGACAAGAGAACCGAAGATTATATAACAGGAAGGTTTGGATAAGATGCGCAATAGATTTGATGAACAATTAAATATTTTAAATAACGAACTTATTACTATGGGCGCGCTTTGCGAAGAGGCGATTTCGGGCGCTGTAAATTTGTTAACACAGCAAAGCGGCGAGACAAAAGAAAAGGTATATGAAACCGATAAACAGATTGACCAAAAAGAAAAGGAAATAGAGACACTTTGTATGCGGCTGTTGCTTCATCAACAACCTGTAGCAACCGATTTGCGTGTAATATCTTCGGCGCTTAAAATGATTTCTGATATGGAGCGTATCGGTGATCAAGCGTCAGACATAGCCGAAATGGCAGGATATGTAACCGACAGCGGTATGCAGAGCAAAATTCACATAACTGATATGGCAAATGCTACTATAAAAATGGTAAGCGAAAGCGTTAATTCTTTTGTAAAAAAAGACGTAACCCTTGCCCGTGGTGTGATAGAACACGACAATACGGTCGATTATCTGTTTGACAAGGTAAAGGGCGAACTTATAGATGCTGTACAGCAACGCGCGGCAAATGCCGAGGCGCTCATAGATTTGTTAATGATTGCAAAATATTTTGAGCGAATAGGTGATCACGCTGAAAATATTGCCGAGTGGGTTATATTTTCTATTACAGGCGACCACGCATAATATTGAAATCTGCATGTTTTTATTTTATAATATATTTACAGTCACAATTTACAAGTAGGTGAAATAATGATTTATTTTGTTGAAGATGACGCTAATATCCGTAAACTTGTGTGTTATGCCCTTACCAAAGAGGGACTTGAAGTAACGGGTTTTGAGCATCCGCGTGATTTTTGGAACGCGATGCTTCAAAATATACCGCAACTTGTTTTGCTTGATATAATGTTGCCCGATGAAGACGGTTTATCAATTTTGGGTAAATTGCGGGACAATGATGCGCATAAAAATATTCCTGTTATTATGCTTACCGCGCGTGACAGCGAGTACGACAAGGTGACGGGGCTTGACGCAGGCGCCGACGACTATGTCGCAAAGCCGTTTGGCATGACCGAACTTATCTCGCGCATACGCGCGGTGCTTCGCCGATATGAAAAAACTGCGCCTAAACCTCACGATTATCATATAGGTGATTTATATGTAAATCCCGAAAAACATATTGTGGCGGTTAGCGGAAGTGAAGTTAATCTATCATTTAAAGAGTATTCACTTTTGTTGATGCTGCTTGAGGCAAACGGTAATGTTGTGGCACGCGATACATTGCTTACACGCGTGTGGGGCGATTTTTATGAAGAATCGCGCACACTTGACGTACACATACGCAAACTGCGTGTAAAATTAGGCTCTGCGGGTGAACTTATACACACAGTAAAAAATGTGGGCTACAAAATGGGGGGAAGTATGGATGGATAAAAAAATATTTAACTCAAATTTTTTAACCTCGCTTTTTGTACTGCTTATCAGTTTTGTGCTTGTGTTTGTGGTGCTTTTTAACCATTCGCAAAAGCAACTTCTTGAAGAACTTAAAAGTGAAGCAAATTATATATCCTACGCGGTAGAAAATGAGGGCGCCGAATACATAAGCAATTTTGACGGCGATGATAAGCGAATTACCTTGGTGGCAAGTGACGGCTCGGTTTTGGTTGATACATCGGCAGACCTTTCAGACCTTGACAACCACTCTGATCGCAAAGAGATTAAAAACGCTTTGCTCGAAGGTTTTGGTACCAGTACGCGTTATTCAGACACTATGATGAAAAACACGGTATACTATGCCGTGCGGTTGTCTGACGGCACGGTGCTTCGTGTGTCGGCAACGCAGGATTCGGTTTTTGTACTGCTGCTTAACCTTGTTTATCCGTTGTGTGTTATTATTGTAGTCGCTCTTATAATTTCGCTTGTTATTTCGCACAGGGTGTCAAAATCAATTATTAAACCTATAAACGAATTGGACCTCGATAACCCTGCGGGAAACGAGGCTTATGAAGAACTAACCCCGTTACTTAAAAAGATATCGGCGCAAAAACGTACAATAGAAAAGCAGGTGCGCGCCGCACGTCAAAAACAAGAAGAATTTAACCTTATTACCGAAAATATGAGCGAGGGGCTTCTTGTTATAGATTCTAATGCAAACGTGCTGTCGTACAACAAAGCGGCGGTACATTTGCTTGAGATAGACAACATAAAAAACGGCGGAAGTGTACTGCTGTTTAACCGAACAAAAGGCTTTCGCGAACTTGTAGAACAGGTGCTTGTCGGCAACCGCGCCGAAAACGAAATTATACACGATGAAAGTGTTTATAACCTTATTGCAAACCCTGTTTACGAGGGCAATGCTGTGATAGGTGCAGTTATAGTGATTATTGATATTACCGAAAGTGTGCGTCGTGAGCAGTTGCGTCGTGAGTTCACGTCTAACGTATCACACGAATTAAAAACTCCGCTTACCTCTATTTCTGGCTTCGCCGAGATGATGAAATCAGGCGGCACACCCGACGATACCGTGGTTGATTTTTCGGGCTCTATATATGATGAGGCGCAACGTCTTATCACGCTGGTAAGCGATATTATAAAAATATCAGAACTTGATGAAGATCCGTCTTTGTTTAAAAAAGAAAAAATAGATTTGTACGCGTTGTCACAAAACGTTATTAAAAGTCTGAAGCCTTTGGCAGATAAGCAAAATATATCGCTTAATTTAACGGGCGACACCGCTTATATAGTGGGAACGCAAAAGATTGTTGATGAAATGATATATAACCTTTGCGACAATGCAATTAAATATAACAAAGAAAACGGAAAGGTTGATATTATAATAAACAGTGTGGGCGATAAGATTAACCTTACCGTGCGCGACACGGGCATAGGTATTCCTAACAGCGAGCAGTCAAGAGTATTTGAACGTTTTTACCGTGTCGATAAAAGTCACTCTAAACAGGTGGGCGGCACAGGTTTAGGACTTGCTATCGTTAAACACGCCGCAGCTTACACAGGCGCAGAAATCACGCTCGAAAGTCAGGAAAACATCGGCACAACCGTTACGGTAACATTTGATAAAATGCGCGATTAAATAAAATTATAAACCTCTGCTTTATGCGAAAAGCAGAGGTTTGATTAT
>CAYOVQ010000060.1:0-7133 GCA_964407485.1 uncultured Ruminococcus sp. | reverse complement strand
AGCGAATAGGTAATACTTCAGAGGGTACCTCGGTTTTCGATTTTGATGCAGAAGAGAAAAAACGCGGTTGCTCGGTTTCTACCAGCGTATATGCTTTAGAAAAAGACGGTGTTAAATTAAACCTTATTGACGCGCCCGGACTTTTTGACTTCGCAGGCGGAGTAAGCGAAGCATTGGCTGCGGCCGACAGCGTTATCGTTACAATTTCGGGTAAATCAGGTCTTACCGTAGGTGCCAAGCAAGCATATGAAAAGGCTCGCGCAGCAGGTAAAGCCGTTGGTTTCTTTATAGGAAAACTCAATTCTACACACGCTCACTTTTACCGTGTAATTTCAGCGCTTGTTGCAAACTACGGCGCGGTTGTCTGCCCTGTTACAGTACCTTACATAGAAGATGATGTTGTAAAGTGCTATGTTGATTTGGTTGCCAACAAGGCTTACACCGCAGACGGTATCACACTTACCGAAACCGCTATGCCCGACAGCACCGAGGTTTCACAAATGCGTGAAATGCTTATCGAAGCGGTAGCCTCTACCGATGAAGAGTTAATGGAAAAATATTTCAACGGCGAAGAACTTACCGCTGACGAAATTACCGCAGGACTTAAAACAGGTGTTAAAGCGGGCGACATATGCCCAGTATACTGCGGCGTACAACTTACAGGTGACGCAATACCGCTTTTTGCAGACAGTATTGCAAGCATTCTGCCCTCTGCTGCTGAATGCCAAATCACAATGGCAAATGGTGACAAGGCAACACCCGATGAATCAGCAGAAAACGCGTTATTTATATTTAAAACCATCGCCGACCCATTTGTTGGTAAACTTTCATACTTTAAGGTTATCTCCGGCAAGATTACAGGCGATATGAAACTTAAAAATGCACGCACAGGCGAAGAGGAACGTCTTTCTAAAGTTATGTGGCTTAAAGGCGGCAAGCAAGAGGACGCAAACGAAATTGCGGCGGGTGATATTGGTTCGGTATCAAAACTTGGCTCTACCGTAACCTGTGACACACTGTCAGTTTCGGGCAAAGTAGCCGTAGCGCCCATCGACTTCCCCGCCCCCAACTTAAAGACCGCTATCTACCCTGCAAAGAAGGGCGATGAAGAAAAGATAAGTTCGGGTCTTAACCGTATAATAGAAGAAGATCCTACCTTAAAGGTTGAAAACGATACCGAAACCCGCGAACTTGTAATGAGTACGTTAGGTGAGCAGCATACCGATATCGTTGTATCAAAACTTAAAGCAAAATTTGGTTGCGACGTTGTGCTTTCTAAACCAAAGATTGCATACCGCGAAACTATACAGAAAGCCGTCAAGGCACAAGGCAGACACAAGAAACAGTCGGGTGGTCACGGTCAGTTTGGCGATGTGTGGATTGAATTTGAACCCTGCGACAGTTCTGAACTTGTATTCGAAGAAAAAGTGTTTGGCGGCGCCGTACCCAAAAACTTCTTCCCTGCAGTAGAAAAGGGTCTGCGCGATTCTACACTCAAAGGCGTACTTGCAGGCTACCCAATGGTTGGTATTAAAGCAACGTTGGTTGACGGCTCATACCACCCTGTTGACTCTTCTGAAATGGCATTCAAGATGGCGGCATCTATTGCATTTAAAGAGGGTATTTCTAACGCGAATCCCGTATTGCTTGAGCCCATCAGCACACTTAAAGTTTTAGTGCCCGATGATATGCTTGGTGACGTTATAGGTGACATTAATAAACGTCGCGGTAGAATTATTGGTATGAACCCTGTCGAAAACAAGATGCAAGAAATTATCGGCGAAGTACCCACCGCCGAAATGTCCGATTTTTCAACTGCTATGCGCTCGCTCACACAGGGTACCGCTACGTTTACTCTTGAATTCGCAAGATATGAAAACGTACCCGCTAACATAGCGCAAAAGGTTATTGAAGAGGCAAAGAAAGACTAATTTTAAAAAGACGGGAAATTTTCCCGTCTTTTTGCTTGCAATAAATTTAACATATGTTACAATAAGGTGGGTGATGCAGTGTGAAAAAAATTAAAAATTTAGCCGCATATTTTTTTATAATATTGGCGGCGATATTGCTTGCGTTTAACTATCAACTGTTTATTGTAGAAAATGACTTTGCCCCTGCGGGCATTAACGGTATAGCCACAATGATACAGTACAAAACAGGGTTTAGTATAGGTTATATGGCTTTGCTTATAAACGTGCCGCTTTGTATTTTTGCCTTCTTTTTTATAAACCGCGATTTTGCAAAAAAATCACTGTTGTTTTGTCTTGTATATTCATTTGTTTACATTTATATACAAAAAATAGGGTTTAGCAGTTTTCAGTATGATGCAGGCGGCCATGATACAATATTCCCCGTTATAATAAGCGGTACCATAAGCGGATTGGTTTACGGTGTCTGTGCAAGGCACAACGCGTCAACAGGCGGCACGGATATAGTGTCAAAGTACATAAGCATCAAAAATCCGTATCTTAACTTTTTTTGGATTATGCTTACCATAAATACTATAGTTGCGGTAACTTCATTCTTTGTATACGCAAAGCCTGACGAAAGCGGCATAATGAGTTATGACTACAAACCCGTTTGCCTTTGCATAATTTACTGCTTTATTTCTACTTTTATAGGTAACGTAATAATTCAGGGTTCAAAACAGGCGTACAAATTTACCGTTATCACCACCCATGCCGATGAAATAAGCGAAGAGGTACTGCATACACTGCGACACGGCGTTACAAAAATGAACGCTATAGGCGCTTACCAAAATCAAGCAAAAGACGTACTCATCTGTGTAGTAAACAAACACCAGATTGTTGATTTTCAGAATATTTTAAAAAAATATGACAACACGTTTTCTTTTGTAGAAAGTGTCAGCAACACCTTTGGCAACTTTGCAAAAATAAAATAAATAGGACCAAAATGTTAAAGGAACAAATCTCACAAAGAGGTTTGTTCCTTTTTTTGTTATATTCTTATAATAGTTGGCAAAATTCCATTATCTCTTATGTCTATCACCGCGTAACTGTTGCCGCCGTCACGCGAACGACTGCAAGACCCTGGATTCACAATGTACAGGCCGTCTTCATATTTTATATCAGGTATATGTGTATGCCCGTATAGCGCAATTTTACATCCGCTTTGCCTTGCCGCTTGCCGCAGCGCGCCTGTACCGCCCTTTACACCCAAGGTATGACCGTGTGTTATAAAAATATTAACGCCGCCCTCACTTACTACAGTACTGTAAGGATAACTCGAAAAACGGTCACAATTACCGCTTACAATGTAAAAGCGTTTGTTGGTGTACTCATAGGTAAAGTCTTCTATATCAGAGGTAACGTCGCCCAAAAAGATAATCGCTTCGGCATCTTTTTCATATCGTATTATACGGTCAACAACAGTTCCCCTGCCGTGTGAATCAGATATTACCGCTATTCGCATAATTACACCTGCCTTTAACATAAATATACATATATATTACTTCATTTTAGGAGGAAATGCAAATGAATAATAATTTTAGTAAAATTGATAAAAAAACTATTGATGCGGCGCGGCGCGGCGATACCGATGCTGTTATGCAGGGCCTTAATGCTTCCGACCGCAAAAAAGTTGAAGAGGTTTTAGCAGACCAAGACAAACTAAAACAAATTTTAAGTTCGGATGCGGCGCAACAGTTAATAAAGTTTTTAGGCGGAGAAAAACAGAATGGATGATTTAAACGAACGTCTGGCGGAACTGCTTAACGACCCCGAAAGTATGAAACGTGTTCGTGCTATGGCAGAAAATCTTCTGGGTAGCCAATCGCAAAAAAAACCGAGTGATTCACCGCCCACACCCACGGCAGATGCAGGGTCGATATTTGGCGGTGATATCGACCCTGCGATGATAGGTAAAATTATGTCTGTCTTATCGCGGCTAAAAAACAGTTCAGATGACAGCCGTTCTAATCTGCTGTTGGCGCTAAAGCCTCTGCTTAGCGCGCCAAGGCGCGAAAAGGTTGATACAGCAGTAAAACTTTTAAAACTTATTGACCTGTTACCGCTTATTCGTGATAGCGGTATGTTTGAAATTTAAGGCGGTGTAGGCTATGAATAAAATGCATAATTATTCGTCAGAAAAACAGCGAGCAATAGAGCAGATGCGCGAAATGAACAAGCGCGCAACAAAAAACTCTGACACCAAGCCGCAAATGTCTTGCACCGCGCAAAGCCAACCTGCAAACCGCGACCTTTTTCAAAACGCTTCGCTTCCCCTCGATTCTGATACACTTATTATACTTGCACTTATTTTAATTTTAGCAGGCGATAACACCGATAAAATTTTACTTTTAGCGCTTGTTTATATATTAAGTTAAAGCGATTTTGGATAATGCGTGGGGAGTCAAGCGCAACACGCCTGACAAAATAAAATTTTCCGTTTTTTCTTGCCTCGTCACTTGTAATACTATCGCCTTGCAAAAATAAGCGCAAGGCAGTAAAAGGCTTCGAGAGAAACCGTATCGTGTTCGACTCTCCACGCATTAAGCCTAAAACGTCAAAAAAATCAAGTTACAAAATAGTTACAATTTTTATGGAAAAACTTGCATTTTTAAGCATTATGTAAACCAAAACAACCACAAAAGTTTTCCACTTTATCCACCACGTATTCCACCGTTTCAAGTTTAAAATAACGGTTTGATGCCCTTTTTCGACATTTTTTCGGTGGAAAACTCGGTTGAAAAGTGGGAAAATGCAATATGCATACATAAACTGAATAAAAATTTTATGTAAAACTGTAAAGTCAAAAATTTTTCTGTTTTTTATCAATTTTTACATTAAATTTATACATAATTTAGTGTTTTTTATGCGAATTTTCGACATATTTTTTAATATACACTTGAACAGTGCAAAATATAATGATATAATGAATAAAAAGGCACTCGAAAAAGTTAAAATTTTCGGGATAGGAGGTTAAGAATTTATGTATCCGTTGCTACTTAAAGCGCCGTTAAAAGATTATCTTTGGGGCGGCAGACGACTTATAGACGAATACGGTTTTGAAACCGATAAAAGCATTGCGGCTGAAGGCTGGATGCTATCTTGTCACAAGGACGGCAACAGTACCGTGCGCAACGGCGACCTTGCAGGGTTAACTTTGCAACAGGCAATCGAGGTCTGGGGCAGTGACGCATTGGGCAAAAAAGCGACAAATTTTGAATATTTTCCTATTCTGATAAAACTTATCGACGCAAAGGACAGACTGTCGGTTCAGGTACATCCTGACGATAAATATGCGCTTATGCATGAGGGTGAATACGGCAAAACAGAGATGTGGTATGTCGTTGACTGTGACGAGGGCGCGCAATTGATATACGGCTTTAATCAGGACATATCAAAAGGTGAGTTTTTAGAGCGAATAAACAACAATAACCTCTCTCCTGTCTGCAACTACGTTCCCGTAAAAAAGGGCGACGTGTTCTTTATAGAGGCGGGCACTATGCACGCCATTGGCAAAGGCATACTTATAGCCGAGGTTCAACAAAACTCTAACACCACATACCGTGTGTCTGACTACGGTCGTCTGGGCGCCGACGGCAAACCCCGTCAGTTGCACATAAGGCAGGCGGTTGAGGTAACAAATACCCAAAAACCCACCCGTCCGTACGGAGACGTGGGTGACGTTACACTCTATCCTTTTGGCACGGTAAGAGAACTTGCCGCTTGCGAGTACTTCACCACCGAACTTATAAACCTTGACGGTAACGTAGGCATTTACGATAACGACAGTTTTATATCACTGTTAATACTTGACGGCGAGGTATCACTTTCGTACACAGGCGGTATGATGCGTCTTAAAAAGGGTGATAGTTTATTCCTCCCCGCAACGCTTAAAACCAGACTTTGCGGCACTGCAGAAATACTTTATACTCATATGTAAAATTTCACATTAAAAAATCTTGTCAAAGTTTTACACTTTAACAAGATTTTTTATTTTGTCCTTTTTACTTTTGGTCTGCGCTTATTAAGATAACCTTTATCACAAAAACTCTCGCATATCGACCGATAACTTTTCTTCTAAAGCAATCAATCGTTTACAAATATATTTTGATACCTCGTCTGCCGCGGCATATTCGTTAAGATAACGGCTTAATGATTTAACCCCCATATTACAACCATCGGTCATAAGATCGGCTATAGTGTTATCAGAATTATCTACGCCCAGTTTAACGGTAGTCTTAATCCACGACATACCCTTTGCTATTGGGTTTGGGTCCTTGCCCTCGTCGTGATATTTTCCCAACAACTCCTGCAATTCTTTATCAAGTTTATCGTGCTCGTCTTTACATTCATTAAGCATAGCGCGCATTTTATGCGAAGATACGTACTTGTAAACGTCGTGAATAGACGTCACGCCCATTTTAACTCCCGCATCGCACTCACGAAGAAGTTTTATTGTGTCCTGCTCTACCATAAAAAATCAATCCTTTCAGAAATAGTATTGCCCAAAGAATTGACAGTATTACGATTTTTGCAAAAAACCTATTCACCCATATTTGAGTGAATAGGTTTTTTTGTTTTATTCTTCGTTATAACATTCAAAAATTTCGTCTACTCTTTCCTTGTCCGCAGTTTTAGTAAGCAAACTTACAACAGGAACAACAACCATTGATACCGCCATAGCCGCAACACCCATTTCGGGAGAATGCGCCGCAGCATTTGAGAAGCTTGAAGTAAGTGTGATTACCAATGTTGCGCCGCCAACGGTAAGTAATCCCGATAGGATACCTGCGTACGCGCCAATCTTTGTAATCTTTTTGGAAAAAAGTCCCCAGATGTACGGACCTATAAAGCAACCTGAAACAACACCCCACGAGAAAGACATAAGACTTACAATAATAGGAATATTCTGGGTTGCAAAAATAAACGAACAAGCAACAAACACAAGGCAAAGAATTCGGGTCAGCAACATTTGTGTTTCGGGTTTGGTTTCTTTTTTTCTTACAGCGGGTATAAGGTCAACCGCCACAGCAGATGCCGAGGTAAGAACTACCGCCTCAAGAGTTGACATAGATGCCGAAAGCAGCAGAATCATAATAATAGCCAAAAGAATAATACCAAATGTACCGCCGCCTAAAACCTCCATAAGAACGGTAGGAATAATAG
>CAYOVQ010000059.1:0-7383 GCA_964407485.1 uncultured Ruminococcus sp. | reverse complement strand
CATACAGTTCATCACTTATACCAAATTCAAGCCTTGTCACCTTGTGATCGCCTTGCGTACCGCCAAACTGCTCACTTGACGGTGTTATGCCGCTAACATTAACTGTATATTCTATTTTTCGTAATTCCATATTTTCTTCCTTTCTAAAAAAAGTACAGATATCCGACCAAAAGGTCGAATATCTGCAATTAACTAACATTCTCTTTTGCTTATCTTTTTTGTACAAAAAATCCTGTACCCGTGCAAAAATTAAAGTACCCGCATTATATGCAAACGCGCTGTGTTTGTGCCTGTTATCGCCGTATTTGTTCCAAATAAATAAAGACAACAACCTTCCGTCATTGTCTTTAAGTATAGTATTTTTATATTCTTTTTGTTTGGCTACGCTTATCTATTATTAGGTAAAAACCACCATGTTTCGTTACATTGCTTTTATGTTTTATTGCATTCCTTGCAACTGTTTTTTTATATCCTCAAACCACTCAACAGCGACATCATCAGGAAGTTTGTATTCATCATTACTATAGACGATATCGTACCTATAGTCAACATTAAGTGAATTCTTTTTAACATCATAAATTTATTACCTTTTTCGACAAAATTTTCAATATCGTTTTCAGGCATAAAAAAGCAGGCTCTTTCGAGTCTGCAAATGTTCTGTCTCTGTTTTCTAAGGCAGTGGACGGATCCCACTGCCTTAGATTCTCATTCATCATTAATACGATTCCGAACGAGTATTCCAGTGCTTTTGTTTTTGTTTTATGCATTCTACCCTATCGTAATTGTTATCACACATAAATCCTCTGAACAAAGTATTCAAATTGTCTGCTTCATAATACTCTTCGTCGGTAAACTCAACCAAGGGAGATATTGTTATCGGCATTCCGCTTGATAATCCCATGTGATGTAAATGTAATGTCTTTCCGCTGGGCAACAAAGGCATAAGACCATTCTCCATACGCTGAACTAAATCCTGTCCGAACTCATCACATTTTTCATAGAAAAACCCAGAACGCGCATTATCATTCGGACAAAATCTGCCGACTTTTTCAACATACTCTGATAATGAATTAAAAAGTTTTTTTGGCGCTACGTTAGGCTGTGCTGTAAAAATTGTCCCCGTTTCATTTTGAAGAACAACCATACCATCGATACCAACAACCTCAACCACATACATATCATCATCTATCAATGGATTGATTCTTTTTTCTCGTTTTGTAACCGACACTACATTCAGTCTTTCAAACTTAGTTATACCAGTTAATTCAATGCCACCGCCACAAATTGCGCCACCCGTACGAACATATTCTTTATATTCGTAAGAGAATCTTAAATCAAGTTCAAGTTCAGCGTTTTTAATTGCATCCTCTTCGGGCTGGTCTAAATAAAAAATATCGTCTAACTCGCCCATCAATTCAAGAATTTTTGTGTTCATTTCAATCATTTCCTTTTGTGTTAAATCTTGTTTTCCAGTGTGCTATTCGCTTTTGATTAAATTTCACACGATCTATTTCAGATTGTTTTTTTGTGTCATGAAGTATTTTATTGTTACCTATACCGCGATGTTCATCTTCTGTCAATTCAGCCAGAGGACCATTTTGCTTTTGTCCTATATGATGCAGTTCTATTTTTTGATCATATATATTGATCGGTGATTTTCTATCTCTTATCAGTTCTAGATTTGTTCTACCATTCTTGTCTCTTTGATCCATATCAATATCACTGCGAATTAAACATTTCCTACCGTTAATCTCTGCTTCTATTAAGTTAGCGTTGATATAAATCTGCGCTTTGTTCATAGAACGAATATAATTAACTATTCCGTCAGACCAACCCGTTTTTTTCTTTTATTTCTGCCTTTTCACTTTGGGTTAAACCTTCTACTACGCTTTCATTATACTCCTCGTCAATTTCTATGTCAATGTTTTTTATTTTACCTTTTTCGACAAAATTTTCACTATCGTTTTCAGGCATAAAAAAATCAGGCTCTTTTGAGTCTGACTGTATATTATCTTCTACCGCTACACCGTTTATGGACACAAGCGACAACTTACTTTCGTCAAGCGGTATTACGCCTATACTACCCGAGTCATATAGATTGTTCATATAAACTATGGCGTCTATACCCTTTTCGAGTACTGTTTTTCTTAAATGCCTTGCCGCATTGTTATCACGGTCAGACCACTCGGCGCCCTCGCGTGAGATTATATCTCGGTATTCGCTCTTGTTCAACACACCGTTTTGGTACATATCGGTCGCTATTGTCATAGCAGTAAACTCTTGCGGTGTGGTTGTCATACGGTATACGCTGGTTAAATTTACATGGTATTCTTCATAAACACCTTTTTTTAGTGTGGGATGCTTCTGCTTTTCGGCAAGATAATTATCATGAGCAAATATTAAAGTACCCGCATTATATGCAAACGCGCTGTGTTTGTGCCTGTTATCGCCGTATTTGTTCCAAATAAATAAAGACAACAACCTTCCGTCATTGTCTTTAAGTATAGTATTTTTATACTCTTTTTGTTTGGCTACGCTTACCGTTCTGCCCGCTGTATCCGTATCATTTATCGGCGCCTTATTTAATATAAGTTTATTAAGTACAGTCTGCACATTCCAGAAATTGTTTTCTGCCTTTTCAAGCAGTCCGCTGTAACCCACGTTGATGTTTTCTGCGTTTTCTAAAACAGGTTTATTTGTACATTCTAAATGCTCGGTAAGTATTTTTAATTTTTGAGTATTATCTGCTTCGGATAGTATTTTATCCTCTATCTCTTCTATATTACGCTTGGGTCTGCCGTTTTTATCTATTACAACGTTTTCGACTTTATATTCATCAGTTACAAATTCTTCAACATCAAACTGTTGTTGTGTTATGCCGTTGTTTTGATTAAGTATACCGTTTTGTGATACCTCTAATATCTGTTTTGTATCAAAAACAATTACCGATTTTTTACCGTTATCTTTAACAAATACTATACTGTCATAACCCAACATATCTATTTTGCTGCGTAATTTTTTTGCCGCATAGTTTGTATAGGTATCACTGTTTATTGTTTCCATCGACATAATGTCGTCGTAATACATTTGTGAAATTTTTCCGTTTTCAAAAAGCAAATTTGCCAACAGCTTTGTGTTCCACCCGTTAAGTTGAACCACCAAAGGATTTACCGAGTTTAATATATACTCTGCAAATACGCCGTTATATGAATAATAATTTGAGCGTTTTTGCTCTGCGAAACGTTGAAAAGCACCATTAAAAGTTTCAAACTCTAAACCCTGTTTTACTATATCTTCTACATTTTGCAAATCCCTTGCGTACATATAAAAAGAGATAAAATCGGCGTCTGTGGTTTTAAACGCTGTTTTTTCAAATTCTTTTGATGTAAGATTTGAAAAAACACGTGTAGGATTAGCATATGGGTTATATTCTATTTGTGTTTTGCCAACAATCTCTTGCTTTATTCTATCATATTCACGGTCAGCATCGGTATTAACTTGTTCAAACCAACCGCTATTGCCCGCTACTATTCTGCTATCGGCTTTTTTGCGTTTTTTGCGTCGCGCATACATTGCATCTTCAACAAAAAGTTGCATCGTTTTGGTATTAGTTTCAGCAGTTGCTGTCTCGTTTAAAGCACCATTATATTCGCCATCTGTAATGCCGTTACCGTCTATCAACAAACCGTCTTTTGCCACAGGTATTAACTGTGTGTCATCAAAAATTACTACCGCCAGACTGCCGATATCATAGTTTTGATTTTTATACACGATACAGTCATAACCCAATTTCTTAAGCCTTTCTCTAAACTTCTTTGTAATCAGGTTATAATAATTTGGCTTTTTGGTTGCCGAATAAGTATCTACCATATCAAAATACTCTTGGCGTGAAATAATACCCTCTTCTGTAAGCCAGAAGCCTATTTCGCTTACCGACAGTTCATACGGTTCAAACGGCATATATAGCGGTTTTTTAACAATTGCGTAATACTCCTCGCAAACGCCTGTCACCACATAATTGCTGTCGGCGTTATGGACATTGTGTTTTTGAATTGCCATATCAACGGTGCCCAAAGCAATACCTAACTGTGTATGCCGCAGCAGATTATCGCCATATCTGTTTATAATATAAAGTGATATGGGCTCGCCTTTTTCATTTTTGGCAAAACTGTCAGAAAGTTTATCTTGTACACTACTATCCAAATTTCGACCTATGGTATCCTGATTGGATATAGGTATTACACATTTACTTAAAAGATGTGCTTCATATTGCTGACACGATACGTCAAGACCTGTATTGTTTGATTCTTTTATATAATCTGTTTTTTGATTTGTGTTTACACTTGGTTGAACATCTAAAAATTGCTTTGGAATATATTTAAGGAAACTCTCATCTTTAGGTTTGATTTTTGAGAATAAATCGCGTATACTGATAGTGACAGGCGAGGTACGGACGTGAGACCGATTATTCGGGACACCCATACCAGCGACCCTGTCTTTTTTTGTGCCTTCAAGCGCAACCGCAACACACAGACGATTAGGCTTATCATAAAATTCTTTGATTTCTAATTTAACGGGAACAATCTCATTGTCGGTTTCAAACGCGCTGCACAAAACATAAACCATTTTTAATGTTTTGTCAGGTTTATAGCTATACTCATTTCGGTTGTGACATTCTATACCTACCGCATTTGAAATTACATCTGAAAAGCACGAAAGCATTTGGGCATATATATCATAATTACCTTTTTGTTTATTGATGCTTTCACTTAAATTGTTTTTTCCAAACTCAAATACAAGTTCAACATCATCATTTTGATATTCGGTAAAGATTCTGAATTCTTCTCCAATCTTTTTTAGCACCTTTTCCGCATCTTTAATATTTAATTTTTCATCTGATAGTTCGGGATAATTTTTTATTATCTCTAAATACTCGTTTGCATCAAATTGTGAAAGTGTTATGCTGCGATCTTTTAGTATACCATACCGCTCTTCATCACTCATACCTTTAGTAATTTTGTTTGAAGTTTTTGTGTCAACAATATTGATATTTTTTTGTACGTTGCTTTGTACAAACCCGCTGTTACCGCCTTTAATATTGCTATCTTTTTTTATGTTTTGCTGTTCGCCGCGTGTCTTTTTGTTAGATGCAATAAAATCTTTTACCTTTGCTGTAGTTTTTCCGTTTTCTGTAACAGAATCAGATATAAAAAGAGCAACCTGCGTTTGTGAGGTTGCCTTTGTTATACCGCTATTTTCTTTTAAAACACCGTTTTCTGCTACGGTTATAATCTGTTCAGGATATAATGCTATTACCGAATAATTACCTACATCTTCACTTTGGTTTTCATAAATAATACCGTCATAACCATTTTGCCATAAAATTTCTCTTACTGCTTCCGCCGCAGGATTGTCATAGGTCAAATCTTCAATACCGGACATTGTTTTTAATTGGTCATATTTTGATTCAGTAATTATCCCTTGCTGATGCAGTTGAAAAGCGACCCATCCGGCAGTCCATATACCATTTTCATCAATAATTTGTATTGGATTTACAACATTTAAGATAACTTCTTTATAAATGCCTCTCGAAATATCAGGATTGTTCTCTTTAAGTTGTAAATATCTATCATGCGCCGCATGAAGCGTACCAAAACGAAAGCCAAACTCACCTTTTGTAAATGCATCAAAATTTTTATCTGTCCAATGATAAAAAGACAATAAATTTCCATTTTCGTCTTTACAAATAGTATTTTTAAACTTTTCTAATATTTCGGAACTTACTACTCCGCCAACAGTATCTTTACCGCTTAATTTTACTCCTCGTATTCCTCCAAAAATACTTGCCGTAAAATTCTCCCGTGTTTTTTCACTTGTGGCAGTTGTTCTCTTATCCAACCAACCGCTTTCTCCGGCCCGTATTGGTTTGTCATATATTCTATCGTTGTTTTTAAATATTCCCAAGCACTCTTCGAGCGTTCTGGAATTAGCACTTGGTTTCCATAATACGTCGTTTCCTCTATTAGCGGCTGATATCGTTTCTCTTTCCAACAAGTCGGAGTCATCACCTGCATATTTTTCACCTCTGTTTTTAATTATTTTATCATTTTCAGCATCATTTTGCAACCTTACAGTATCTTCCTTTGCTATATAACTACTGCCGTCATCGTTGGCAACATTCATAGATATAGCGCTATATGGATAATTTTTAAATTTATTCTGACCGGTAAGTTCATCATTTTCTCTTACAGTTACCAGATTTCCGTCGGCATCAAACATAAGTGCTCTATCAGGCTCAATATGCGGCATATATAGTAATACCTCTTCTAAATCAGGTACCTTTTCTTTTGTGTTTTGTTTAACTAAATCACCAACTATTTGCCTTTTTGCTACCAATTCTGCCTCGTAGTTGTCGATAAAATATTTCGCCATATCATCAGCGGTAAGATATCTGTTTAATTGTTCAGAAAAAGGCAGTTTGCCGTCTTGTTCTAACTTTTCCCAATAATCTCGGCTTTTACCGATATATTTTCCTTCCTTAATCTGAATCATTCTTTGTATCTCGCGCATCAGATATGCCTTTACATCACGGTTTCCGCTCTGTTTAAGATCATCACAAAGTTTTTTGTTTATTACCAAAGCATTTCTTGCAGGTATATATCTTACAGTATCATAACTGTATGATGAATCGGCTAATAAAACTGTCGTATCTTTAAATTCGGGATAAATTTTATAAAGTTGATTCCAAAACAGAAAATCAGATAACTTACCCTCTATATTTCTACCCAGTTTTTTAAGGCGCGAATTTGGTGTGTGTGCTTTCGTTTTAGCATTTCCATCGGGGTAAAATCTCATTTTATCGGCATTGATAGTTTTAAGCCAATCGCCGAAAATTCCCCTGAAAATTTTAAGTTCACGCCAGATATATAAACTGTCTTTACCTTCAGACTCCATTTTTTCGGCAGCGTTAATTTTTTCTGCATCATTACTTTTGATAAAACAATATGACTTGCTGCCAGATTCATCCTCTTGTATAGAAATAGCAGATTCGCTTACCGAAGCTGCTCCACTAACTTTCGTATTTTTTTCAACGCTTCCTCTTCCGTCTCGCTCTTCTCGAACAATGGTATCGCCATTCTTGCCGCTTCCTCTTTCAGAGAATCTTCGTTCATACTCCCTATAAGGAGCATAATCTCGTGCCTTGTATCTGAAGAGTACTTCCTGTCCATAATACCTTTCAATAAAACTGAACGGAAATAACTTCTGCTTATATTCATTTGATAAAATCTCCTCTCTTATTATTGAAAACTCCATAGGATCTTCTTGATTTATCCTAATAATTTTAGTAATTTTCGGATTGTCTATTTTGCCGTTAACATACAT
>CAYOVQ010000058.1:0-7416 GCA_964407485.1 uncultured Ruminococcus sp. | reverse complement strand
TACCGTCAGAAATAAGTGAGGCAATAGCCAAACGAAGACTTAAATATGCCTGATGTGTGGTGCCAAGGCTTAAATATCCTACCTCGCGAGTGCCAAAAACATCAGATTTTTCAACCGAAATATCAAGCGTATCGGTAACGTTTACATTTTTGTATTTACCGTCTGTAAGGGCGGCAAAAATGCTATGTGTCAACCTTTCAAGTTCGCTGCCGTAACCGCGGCGGAGTTCATAAAAACTTTCATCAAGAACTTGGGTAGCCAGATCAGCCGCGTCGCAAAATGCCTTTTTAGACTGAATTCGTTCTTGTAACTCGGTAATTTCACGTTTTAACTCTTCGGGATTTTCGCTGGCTTTAAAGGAAGTTTTAAGTTCGGTTGCTATTACGGTTAAATCTTCTTTTAAAGCAGTCAGTTGTTCAGTAATATCTTTAAATTCTGCTTTTACCGCGTCAAAATCAATGCTTTCGAGAGTAGCGCCGTTTTGTATGACATCAAGTTTTGCCTGCGCCTCATCATAATCGATATTGCCCAAAAATTGACTTGCGGTCTTAAGTTGTAGTTTAAGATTTTTTTGTTGCTCGGTCTTCTGCTTTAAATCTTCAATAAGCGCTTTAACCTTATCGATACTATCGACACCGTCAAAGCCCGATACAATACCTAAAAGTTCGGCTTTGGCAGATTCTGCTTTATCTTTTTCGGTGTTAAGCGCATCTTCCTTTTGGTTAAGATCTGCAAGTCGTTGCGCTTTAACGGCGGCATCGGCATTAAGTATCGAGGACAGTGTATTGATGCGAGCGTTTGCATTGTTTATTTCTTCTTGAATACGATTTTTGTTAGCCTTTGTTTCGGTCAAAGCAGTTTGAGACTGGGCAAGTTCGTTTTGAGCGGCAGTTATGGCTGATGTGTTTTTAGGACGAATTACAAATGAAAGAGTGAGCAATATTGCTGCTGCACCGCAAAGAATTGCCGCAACGACAGGTGATACAAAGTAAGCTGTCGCACCGCCGCCAGCCGCAATAATAATTGACAATACTAAAAGCAGTGGATTAAATGCCGCTTTTTTGTTCTGAACTTTGGTTAAGTTTTGTTTTAATTCTTCTGCCTTGACGGAAAGGGTGGTTTCTTCGGTTTCAAGTTTTGTTTTTTGCTCTGTAAGGCGGTTTACGTCGGCAGTTAAACCGTCAATCTGCTCTTTGGCGCTTTCGGGCGAAGACGAGTTTTGAAGATGAATTGCTTCGTTAATTCGTGTGATGTCTTCGCTTATTTGTTGACAACGTTCTATACTTTTTTCATAAATTCCGATACCCAAATTGATTTTTTGCACAAAAGACTCATTAACAACAGTACCGTCGTTTAACGTAAGGGTTTGATTTAACCTGTCAAGCATACTTTTTGTTTGCAAAAACTCGGTTAGTTTGTCGCGGTTTTGGTAATCCTGCTCGCGTTCGATTAGTGATTTAAGTTCGGCATATTTTTTATAAAGAGTTTCGTACTCACTGCGTTTTGAGAGGGCTGCATCGTTAAGATGTGACTTTGTTCGGGCATCCTCATCAGCCTTTGTTAGCCTTGCGTTAAGTTCATTAAGAATACGTAAATCTTCGTTGTATGAGCCGCTTTTTCCGTTTTTAGAAATAATTTTTGCGCGTTTGTCAAAAATTCTTTTTTGTATTTCTTTATATGATATATCCTCGCTACCCGTAAGCGCAATGTTAGACAGTTTGCTGTTAATTTCACCTGCTGCTGTGTCGTCTTTTATAAAGTCACCCGTACCTATAAACAGACTTCGTTCAAAAGCGGCGGCAGACACACCGAAAAATTGCTGGCCTACATTGTCGCTTATGCTTATTTGCTTACCGCTGTCAAGGTCGGTAAGTAATACGCGGTCGGTAGAATCAGATTTGCGAAATTCACGCTCAAGGCAGTAATTTTTGCCTTTATCTTCAAAGTATATGCGACCTGCCATAACAGAGCCATCCCACGGGGTGTATTTTTGGCGCAGACTGCCTGCAAGATTTTGTGTGTTTCTGCCTGTACCGTAAAACATTGCTTTTATAAATGCGGCAACAGTGCTTTTTCCGTCTTCGTTATTGCCGTAAATAATATTTAAGCCGTTTCCTAATTCGAGGGTAAAGTCTTTAAGTCCGCCAAAAGCGGATATATAAATTTTGTTAAGTCTCATCGTATGATACCTCGCCCGAAAATGCTTTAAGTCCTAAATTAAGCGCATATTTTAAAAGTTCTTTTTCTTCTTCTGCGGCTGATTCGATTTTATTAAGCATATTTTTAATAAAAACGCCCTTTAGTGTTTGATCTTGAGATAAATCTGACAAATCTATCTTGATTTCGGTCTTATCCTTAACCTTTGCAAAGTATAATGCTTCATTTAAACGGCTTGTAATTTCGGGTACAGAAATACTTATACCGTCGTCAATCTGACCTGTTAAAACGATTTTATAAAGATTATCAGTGTAAGTGTCGGTGTATTTTTGCTTTATAGAATCAATAACGCGGTTTGCAATTTCACTTGATGTTGAAAGAGCGGATACATCGACGTTTTCGATAAGGTGCATTCTTTTTGCGGTAGGTATAAACTCTAAATTGCAAATACCTTTTGAAATTTCGCCTAAATATATGCCTTTTTCGCCCGCTTCATCAAAACCCTGACCCTCGGGGCAACCGCAGTAAGCGCAAAAAGTGTTGCCGATTTTGCCTATGTCGCTGTGCTTGTGGACGTGACCCAATGCGATATAATCCATACCGCTGTTTTTGATAAAATCACTTGTGATTGAATTGTAATCAGAGCCTAAATCACTTCGCAATTCACCGTGAATACACATAAGGTTAATAAAGTCAGGGTCGGTTTTAAGTGAAAAATTTGATTCACCCTTCATATAAACTTCTTTAAAAGATTTGCCGTACACACGGGTATTAAGCTCGGCAAACTCCACAAAGCAGTCCTTTGTATCAAGTACAAAAAGGTTATCGGGCAGGGGATATTTTTTGAATGGCGACTCTGCGTTAAGCGGGTCGTGATTACCTGCCGCATATACAATTTTTATATCGGGAATAGAAGAAAAACACTCAAAAACTCTGTCGGTAAATGTTTTTGGAGCAGTGTTTGAATTTAATAAATCGCCCGCAATTAACAAGATGTCGACACATTCTTCTTTGGCAAGGCTTATTATTTTTTCAAAGGTAATAAGTGTTTCGGCGCGTCGGCTTTCGGCGCGTGCGCCCAAAAAACTTTCGGCGGCGCCTATGTGTATATCAGCGCAGTGTAGTATTTTAACTGAATTCATAAAAAAATCCTCTTATTAAAAAATATATACTATATTATAACACCTTTTTCGACATAATAAAAGGGTATTTTACCGAATAGTTTTATTTTTTTACCGAACGCTTGAAATCTATTGAAAAATATATTTACGGATGCTAATATGCTGGTGAAAGGAGGAGGTTTTATGAAGTGCACGGTAATTCTAGATAAAACCCGTGATGAAGAAATTTTAATTTACGCGCGGCTATATAATATTGAAGAAATGCTCAATAAAGATTTTATTAAAATTAACCAGTCAAGCATTGCCAATATCAGTAAAATCCAAAAATTTGACGCGTCGATAAGCGGTACGCTTAAAGTGATTTTTAAAAATGGTTATACCGACTACGTTTCAAGAAGAAATATTAAAAAGGTTAAGGAAAGGATTGGATTATAATAATGAACAAATATGTTAAAGAATTTTTACACAGAGGATTAATGTTTGGTGGTTTTGGACCTATTATAACAGCGGTAGTAATGCTGATTTTGTCTTATACAACAGATGATTTTTCGCTTACGGGCAACGAGATGTTTTTGGGCGTTGTATCAACCTACCTTCTGGCATTTGTTCACGCAGGCAGCAGTATTTTTCATCAGATAGAGCATTGGTCTGTGATGAAAGCGTTGTTTTGTCAGCTTGGCACACTATACATAGCGTATTTGATTTGCTATATCATAAATTCGTGGCTGCCGTTCGAGGTTTCAATTATTGCCATATTTACTATTGCCTTTGTTGTGGGATATCTTGTTATATGGGGCGTAGTATATTTGTGTGTCAAAAACACAAGTAAAAAAATGAGCAAAAAATTAGTATAATTTTGTAGACTTTTGTTACGGTTTGTGTTATACTCATCACAGTATACAAGGGGACAAAAGTTATGGGATTTTTTAAACAAAAAACAAATATAGTATTTTTGTTTGTAATATTATTGCTTGTGGCATGTCTTTCGGGCATTTCATACTTTGCTTACGAAAAGCACAATGATTATGTAGCCGTTTCTGCAAGTCTGTCTGATAACAGCTCCGCTCTTGAAGAAGCGCAAAAAAAGATTGATGATTTAACCGCAAAAATTGCCGAATACGACACTAACGCAACCAAAAGTGAGCAAGAAAAAGCGGATCTTAACTCACAACTTCAGTCGGCTTTAGAAGAAAAGGCAAAATTAGAGCAAGAAAATAAAAATTTAAAATCAGAAATTGAACAGTTAAAGGCGCAAAAAAAGCGTGAAGAATTACAAAAGGCGATAGCGCTTAAGAATATCAATCAGGCAGATGCCGCAGAAAACGGCATCTGCTATCTTACTTTTGATGATGGTCCGTCTGACAATACCCTTAAAATTTTAGATATACTTGACGCTTACGGAATAAAAGCTACCTTTTTTGTGGTTGGCACCTCAAAGGTGCAGTATATGCCGCAAATAACAAGTCGTGGTCACGCGATAGGGCTCCACTCAGCCACACACGATTATTCTACTATTTATGTCGATATTAATAGTTATCTTGCTGATATTCAGCAGATATCCGATATAGTTTATAATGCGACGGGTGTACGCAGTAACATAATGCGTTTTCCAGGCGGTAGCAGTAATGTGGTAAGCGCAAAATACTGCAAAGGATTAATGACTGATTTAACAACAAGAATGGAAAGTCTTGGTTATTCGTATTATGACTGGAATGTAAGTTCGGGTGATGCAAGCGCGGCGCGTGTGCCTGCTGAAACCATTGTTAATAATGTCTTAAATGGCGCAAAAGGCAAAAACAGCATTTGCGTGCTTATGCACGATACATCCGCTAAAACCACAACGGTTGAGGCGCTGCCTGCAATAATTGAGGGACTTGACGCAATGGGTTTTCGCTTTGCGCCGATTACCGCCGAGGTTTACGGCTTTCATCAAAGGATTAATAATTGACACAATTTCCTTGACTTTAATCACCGCTAAAGGTACAATTATCTTTGGCGGTGATTTTTTGAAATCTAAAGTTATCAGACTCGACCGTTTGTTTGTTGTAAAAAGCATTCTTATATGCCTTTTTTTATTATATATACTTATGATTATTGATTTTACACTTATAAACGACAGCTTCGGCAGAAATATATCCAATATTTTTTTGGCAGATAAGGCTACGGTAAACGAATACCTTTCACAAAAGATAAATCTGGTTCCATTTGCTACGGTAAAACTTTTTATTAATGCATATAAGGATGCCAATCTTGAAACGTATGTTGTGGTGGAAAATATCTTGGGTAATTTTTTTGTGTTAATGCCCTTTGCAATTTTTGTGCCCAATATATTTAAACGAATAAATACTGCGCTTAAATTTTTACTTTGTGTCTCGGTCAGCGTTTTGATTATCGAGGTTTTGCAGATTGTATTCCTGACGGGTTCTGCCGATATTGACGATTTTATTTTAAATGTTGCAGGGGCTATGCTGGCATACGGAATGTTGAATATTCCTAAAATAAAACGTACTGTAAATAAATTTTTGTTTGGTGAACGGGATGAAACTTAAGGCTAATGCAAAAATTAATCTGACACTTGATGTTGTAGGCCGTCGCGACGACGGATACCATCTTATAGATTCGGTCTTTCAGTCGGTATCGCTATGTGATGAAATTACGGTAGAAAAAAGCGACGATATTACTGTGCGCTGTACCAATGACATAATAACAGATAAATCAAACATTGCTTATAAAGCGGCAGAAAAATTTTTTGAGTTTGCGGGTATAGACGGCGGCGCAGAAATTGTTATAGAAAAACACATACCGTTAGCATCGGGAATGGGCGGTGGCAGTGCCGATGCCGCGGCGGTAATAGTGGCGCTTGATAAGCTGTATGAAACAAATTTGTCACAAGATGTGCTTTGCAAAATAGGATTATCTGTTGGCGCGGATGTGCCGTTTTGCATTACGGGTGGCACTGCGCGTGTTGGCGGTATAGGTGAACAAATGATTGGATTGTCACATATGCCCGACTGTGCAATGCTTCTTATAAAGCACGGCGCAAAGCTATCAACCGCCGATATGTATAAAAAAATAGACTCTTGCCCCCAAGCAGAGTTTTATACACAGGCGATGACCGACGGCATTAAAAGCGGTGATTTAGATGCTGTTTGCAAAAATGTTTTTAACGCGTTCTCGGCAGTTTGCGACAATACGATTTTGATAAACGATATAAAAGGGACAAATCCGCTGGCTGTATCGCTTTCAGGTAGCGGTCCTACAGTATTTGCGATATATAAAGATATTGTAGATGCTAAAAACGCAAAAGATTTATTGAAATCAAAAGGCTATAGCCCTATAATTTCATCACCGTCAAAAGACGGAATAATGATTGAATAAAAAATTTAACTCCTGTCAATATTTTGCTTAGGAAAAATTTGACAGGAGTATTTTTATGAAGAAAAATTTAAGAAAAAATATAGAACTCGGCGTGCTTTTGGGACTTATTTGCGCAATTCTTTTAAGTTTTGCTCGGTTTGAAGTAAGGTGTGACCAACTGAGACAGGGTGTTTTGCGCCTTCATATAATCGCAAATTCTGACAGCCAGGCAGACCAAAAACTAAAACTTGCCGTACGAGATGAAATACTTAAAAGTTCAACCGATATATTTAAGGATTGTGATACGGTTGAAGATGCAATTATAACAGCGCATAAAAACATAGAAGATATAAGCAAAATCGCAAACAGTGTAATAAAACAAAACGGATTTGATTATAAGGCTACCTCGTCGGTAGGGGACAGTTTTTTTGATACAAGAGAATATGAAGATTTTACTCTGCCTGCGGGCACTTATAAATCACTCATTGTAAATTTGGGTGAGGGAAAGGGTAAAAATTGGTGGTGCGTGGTTTTTCCCTGCGTGTGTGTACCCACCGCCTACGATGCAGAACTTTCTGACAGTGTGTCAGAGGCGGCGGCAAAAACGGCAGAAAACGGTCAAAAATACGTTATAAAGTTCAAAACGGTTGAAATTTATGAGGAAATAAAGAAAATATTTTCAAAAAACTGATATTTTTTTAAAATTAATACTTGCAATTTGCAAAGTAATGTGGTAAAATTCCAATGTTACAATGAAAGAAAGGGGTGACAAAGGATGAAG